>JANMDF010000170.1:0-2132 GCA_031376145.1 Alphaproteobacteria bacterium | reverse complement strand
ATTCACGCTTCATGTTTTCCTTTCGCTTTTGGTAAGCAACTCTTTTCGTTTCCAAATGTTTCATTGAAATATCATCCCTCTCCGTCAAATACAGGATTATATCCGGGCTTCCATATATTACACGAGGTAGATATGATGTATTATTTGAATTATTATTAGTTATGTTGTAGAGGTTCTCTTTAAACCACTTACTTAAAAGATGAAAATAGTATCCAACAATACGAGGACTTATATTTTCCTTTAAAGTTAATATATTGGTGAGAGTTATATTGTGTTGGCCTTTTGAAGCTAATACAAGACTACTTAATGTATCATTGTTCTTTAAATTGCCATCAAACATCTTCGCAATATCTTTACCTACAGCATCTATACATTTTGGAAGTATCTCAAGTTTTAGCGTACTCTGAAGAGATGGGAAAAATAAATCAAACAGCTCTGAAGGATTTGACAAAGCGTCTTTCGCTTGTGCAATTGATTTCACTAAAGTTTCAAGAGGGAATTGACTGATCTCATGATGAGAGTCGATAGTTAAATTCGAACGCAGGTATGAATTATCAATTTTGCCACATAAGTTGTCGTTTGTAGGTGTAAACATATTATTACTATTTTCATCATTACAACTTACATCCTTATTATTACTCGTCGTCGTTATAGTAGTAGCAGCAGTAGCATTGATATTATTGTCGATATTATTACTATTCGTCTCATTATTATGATTAGTAGTCGTATTAGTAGCAGGAGTAGTACTCGTATTATTATTTGATGCAATATTATCAGTAGAAGTATTGCCACCAGAAGTATTGCCGGGTGGTTGTTTTTTCTTATTTGAGGAGGATTTTTTTTTCCTTTTTGGTTTGATTCCCCCTGCGTCGAGGAATAACTTTGTAAACCTATCACATATACCTCTTCGTATTTTCCCCTGTAGATCATTACGTACTTTTGTCAAATCGCCTATCCGTATTTCTGCATGAATAGTAATTTCAAACGTTATAAATAATGGTTTCATGAATAGAAGATAAAATTACTTTTACCTGGATCAAGAAAAGCTTTCACCAATGTTAATAATGACGTATTGCTCGATCCAGGAATACTTAATTGTCTTTTATGTATCATATGTTTTTCAGTTTTTTTCAGCCGAATATAATTCATATATGAAATTAATTTTTCGTCATTATCTAATATTTCATTCTCGTTACTCCATTTTTCCCATCGATTCATTGCATTGCTACGTTGATTATTGAATTCAGCTTCCTCAATTTCAAGAGTCGACTGATCATAGAAGTCAACTATCCTGTCTTCTTGTGGTGGTAACAAGATCTGTAGTAGCGGTCCTAGCTTACTTGATGAAGATTTCTTTGCAAACAAAAAAATTCTAAATACTAGATGTAAATCAAATACCAACGATTGTTGAAAACTTTTCAACAATTCCGTTTTTGCATGGTTTAGGGTACACTTGCTAATGTCTTTTATGGCAGCTAAGAATATTCCTTAAACGAAAGTAACTCTATCACTGTTATGAGCATGCATTTCTTAAAAGATGGATATGATTATAAATTTACAACTTATAAAACGTTTAATGTCGTTAAACTAAAAGCTTACTAACCTGAAACTTAAGAACAATTTCCTTACATGGGGGTTTACAATTTTTTTCAACATAATTATCATCATTGTTATCACCACCATTTTCATCATCATTATTTTCATCACCACCATTTTCATCATCATTATTTTCATCACCATCATTTTCATCATCATTATTTTCATCATAATTATCATCATCATTATCACCATCATTTTCATCATTAGTATCAAGACTGTCAGTATCAAAATTTTCAGTCGTCTTAACCTCATCACCAGCAGATTTCTGCTTCTTAGCTTGTGGTAAGTTCTAAAGATACAGAATTAATACTATTATAACAATACATTCGTTCGGTGTGATATCAAAAAATTATAAAACATTTTCACAAAATACCTTGTTATCTTCATAATGCTTTGTTTTCTTCAATGTTTCACCTGAGTTGACCTTACTTGAACTCGTGTTTAGTTTTTGTTCTAACCCTAACCTTGTTGGTCTGTAGAATTTCTTGAACGTGTTGGTAGACAATATCAAAGTAATTATATGGAAACTTTAC
>JANMDF010000166.1:0-1691 GCA_031376145.1 Alphaproteobacteria bacterium | reverse complement strand
GATAAGCCTGCTTGATGTCGTCGTCCGACGCGGTGCGCGGGACGCCGAGCGTTTCGTAAAAGTCTGCCATGGATGGACTAGGACGCCAGAAATGCGGCTCCGCCTGCCCTGCTGGCGGACCGACAGTGAACTTAATGACTTATGGGGCAAGTCCGGTGCCAAAATCGGCCCTTTTTCGCCGCACTGGGCTAGTCGCCGAGCAATTCGACGCCACATTTCGAGACCGTGACCGCACCCGTTCCTTCACTTCGCCGCAACACCGCCGTCCTGCTCGTCGGCAACGCCATCGCCCTGGCCGCGCCGCTGATCACGGTGCCCTATCTCGCGCGCGTGCTCGGACCCACTGGTTGGGCCCCCGTCCTGCTCGCGCAAGCCCTCGCCGCCTGGCTGGTGATGGTTATGGAGTTTGGATTTGATCTCTCGGGGACGCGGGCCCTCGCTCGCGCGCGCGCCGACTCCGTGGAGCGCGCCGCGGTCGTGCATGGCGTGCAGAGCGCCAAGCTGCTGCTCGCTCCGTTGGCGACAATCATCCTCGTGACCGCCTTCCGGCTCACTCCGGATCTGCGCGGCGTTGACGGCCTCTTGGGATGGACCCTCGCCTACGTGCTGCTGCGTGGACTCAATCCCTTCTGGTTCTTTCAGGGGCTCGAGCGCGTCGGCTCCGCCGTCCTCGTGGATAGCGGCGCGCGCCTCGCCGCCGCACTCGGCGTCTTCGTCTTTGTGCATGGCCCCGCCGATGCCGCTCGTGTGCTCGCATTGCAGGCCATCGCCGCACTTGGCGCCACGGTTGTCCTCACCCTCCAGATGACGCGCGACACCGCCCTCCCACTCCCCACCATCGCGAAGGGCATCTCGACGCTCAAAGCCGGACTCACCCTCTTCGCGTTCCGTGCCGCCTCCGGGGGATTCGCCGCGCTCAACATTTTCGTTGTGAGCCTCCTCGGCACCCCCGCGCTCGTCGCGGTGTTTGGTGGCGCCGAACGCATCATCCGCGCGGGCATCGGCACACTCAACCCACTCACGCAGGCGATTCTCCCGCGCGTGAGCTTTCTCCGCGCCACGGACGCCGCAGCGGCGGATCGCCTCGTGCAGCGATCCTTGATTGTCACCGGTGGACTCGGTCTGTTGATTGGCGGCACCGCATTCATCGCCGCGCCGCTGCTCGTGCAACTCCTCCTCGGCCCGGGCTACGACGGGGCGATTCCTCTGCTCCGCATCCTGGCCGTTCTCCCGCCGCTCGTCGCCGTGGACACCGTGCTCGGCTTGCACTGGGCGGTGCCCCATGGGCACGATCGTCCCTTCCTCGCCACGATGCTAGTGGCGGGCACCATCAATCTCTTGCTCGCGATTGTCCTCATTCCGCGCTTCGGCGCCGAAGGGGTCAGCGCCGCGGTGCTCCTCGCAGAGTGCTTCGTGATGATCTCCCTCGTCGCCCTCTGGCGGAAGCACACGCGATGACCGTCCACATCCTCTGTGCCATGCGCAACGCTGCGCCGTATATCGGCGACTGCATCGCTTCTGTGCGCGCGCAATCGTACGCGGACTGGATCATGTGCATCCGGGACGATGGCTCCACCGACGACAGCGCGACCATCGTCGCGCGCCTCGCCGCAGAGGACCCGCGTATTCGCATCGTGCAGCGCAGTGCTGAGGCCACGGGAGTCGCTGCGGCCTACCTCGCGCTCCTGCGT
>JANMDF010000231.1:0-5139 GCA_031376145.1 Alphaproteobacteria bacterium | reverse complement strand
GGCACATCTTTCAAGGAGTGCACGGCAAAATCCACGTCACCGCGCAGCAGTGCCTGATCAATCTCCTTGCAGAACAGAGCTTTGCCGCCAATGTCATATAAGGGTTGTAAAATCTGATCACCGGTGGTGGTCATGGGGTGTAATTCTATTGCCAAACCATCTGAAAACGGTTCTAACGCAGCAGTAACCAGCGCAGCTTGAGCCAGTGCCAGCCTGCTGTTGCGGGTTCCAAGACGAAGTGCGCATGGTGTTGTCATCGCGCCGGGTTAGAACGGTTAGGCTTGAATCTGTCAACATGAATTGTCACGTAAATTTTAACGTATTGGGGATTGAAAGCAGTTGCGACGAAACGGCGGTGGCCATTGTCGATGCCGATAAAAAGATTCATGCGAACTTAATTTATAGCCAGATTGCCGAACATACCCCTTATGCCGGGGTGGTACCGGAACTGGCCAGCCGGGCGCATCTGGAGCACCTGCCCCGCCTGATCCGCCAGGCGTTTCAGGATACTGGCCTTGGCTGGGATGATATTCACGGTATTGCTGCTACCTGTGGCCCTGGCCTGCTGGGGGGATTGATGGTGGGGGCAACCATGGCCAAAACCATGGCGATGGCGCGGAACCTGCCGTTTATCGCGGTGAACCATCTGGAAGGCCACGCCTTGACGCCGCGTTTAACCAGTGATCTGCAGTTTCCCTATCTGATGCTGCTGGTTTCAGGCGGGCATTGTCAGTTACTGGTGGCCAGAGGGGTGGGAGATTATGCCTTGCTGGGGCGTAGTCTGGATGATGCCGTGGGAGAGGCTTTTGACAAAGTGGCCAAGATGTTGCGGCTGGGTTTTCCAGGGGGGCCAAAAGTTGAGCAGGCAGCGCGTCTGGGTGATCCGCATGCCATACCACTGCCACGGCCATTATTGCGGCATCCATCTTGTGATTTTTCGTTTTCCGGCCTGAAAACAGCGGTGCGTATGTATCTTGAGCAGCATCCCGATGTGCATGTGCCTGATCTGTGTGCCAGTTTTCAACAGGCGGTGGTGGACTGTCTGCTGGATCGCTGCCACCGTGCCTTGCCTCTGGCCAGGGATTGCAAAACGCTGGTAGTGGTCGGAGGTGTGGCGGCGAATGCGACGATACGCCAAGCCCTGCAAAAATTTTGTGATCAGCATGATCTGGTATTCAATGCTCCCCCCATGGCCTTATGTACCGATAACGCGGCGATGATTGCCTGGGTGGGGGTGGAGCGGTTGCGTCTTGGTGCGGTAAACGACATAGACATGCCGTTGCGCCCGCGCTGGCCACTGGCGGAATTGAAAGGGTAGAAGGTGGCATACTGGCTGATGAAGTCCGAACCGGACGTGTTTTCCTGGGCTGACCTGGTGGCCAAAGAGGTGGAGCCTTGGGACGGGGTGCGTAATTATCAGGCAGCCGCTAATCTCAAAGCCATGCAGATCGGCGATCAGGCGTTTTTCTATCATTCTAATATAGGCAAGGAAATTGTGGGGATCTGCCGGATTGTGCGTACCGCCTATCCTGATCCAACCGATGCAACAGGCCGATTTGTCATGGTGGATGTGGTGCCGGATGTCGCTTTAAAAAGACCAGTAAGCCTGGCGCAGATTAAGGCTGATACTGTCCTGGCAGATATACCCCTCATCCGCCAGTCGCGGCTGTCGGTGATGCCGATTACCCCGGCACACTGGCGGCATATTTTAAGGCTGGCAGGTATTTGACAAGACTTGCGCAAAATACCAGTGTATCCGTTTTCCCGGCGAACGCCGGGATCCAGAGCTATCTGTTTTTACTGGATTCCGGCACTCAAAGGAAAAACGGATAGTGATGTAAATCACGCTACTACATGAGTCCTGATTTGACACACGCTGTCAAATTTGCTTAACACACCGCATATATCAGGAGTTATTATGATACTGAGCAACATCAGCATTGGCAAAAACCCACCGCATGAAATCAATGTGGTGATTGAAATTCCGCAAGGCAGCGGGGCAATCAAGTATGAGGTTGATAAAGACAGCGGCGCGTTGCTGGTTGACCGGTTTTTAGGCACCAGTATGGTCTATCCCGCCAATTATGGCTTTGTGCCCAATACCTTGTCCGATGATGGTGATCCCGTGGATGTCCTGGTGATCTCGCATGTCCCGGTGGTACCTGGCGCGGTGATTGCCGCCCGTCCCATTGGTGTGCTGAAAATGACCGATGAAAAAGGCGAGGATGAGAAAATTGTGGCGGTTCCTACTGCTAAGCTGACCTCTTTTTATGACAGTGTACAGTCCTGCCAGGATCTGCCCGCCATGGTCTGTAAACAGATTGAGCATTTCTTTGAACATTACAAAGATCTGGAAAAAGGCAAGTGGGTGAAAATCGCCGGATGGGGTGACAAGGCCGAAGCCGAAGCCCTGATTCAGGCGGCGATTCAGCGTGGCAAGAAAGCGGCTTAGTCCCCAACAATCGCCCTGATAGCATCAATCTCAGCCTGCGACATATTTTGCAGCTCGTTCAGGCGTGCGGGAACGTCCATGTGCTCGTGAAATATGCCGGCAATGATCACATCGTTCCCGTATGTCTGGAAAGCAACATAGCGGTGTTCTACCAGGTGAATTGAAAAGGCTGTGCCTTCTGCCATTGTTGTGCGATGCGGCGAATTGAACGTCTGGTGGTTATCGGCGATATGCTGCAAACCAGCGAGAAAATCTATCCGGTATTTTTCAGCCCGCTTGCGTCCCCACTTTTGTTTGCTCTCGCGCAGAGCGTTCCAGAAATGCGTTTCGGCGGTTGCCGTCATGTGGTAGGTCTTTTGCGCCATTACTGATCTTCTTTTTGAATATCATCCAAAAAAGCTTTTGATCTGGCCTCAATGTCCTGGGCTGAATAGGTGCGCCCATTTTTAATGTCGTCGGCTGATTTCAATAGCTCGCCAAACACATACAACCGTTCTGATTCCTTTTCCATATCCAGGCGGATCAGGGCGCGGACATACTCGCTAGGGGTAGCGTAGGCTGCCGTACCGTTGGTGCGCAGGTCTACATAGGCACGCATTTCATCTGGTAAACTGACGTGCAGGCTGCTGGGCATTTGGTTGTCTCCTGATAATTAGCGACCATATCAGCATGACGCACCACCAGAAAAATGTCAATAGATGACATTTTTCTGGTGGTGCAAAATAATGAGGACTGCCACACAATCAATATTTCTGTGATATTGCGCACAGACAGGCGTTGAAAATGCTTTTAAAATACTGGCATGACTGATGCATCGACAAACAAAAATGACACCGTCAATATTGCGCAAACCGTTCTGGCTGCCATGGAAGCACTATCGGAGAAAAGCGCGCTACGCACTCAGTATGGTCTTTTTATTAATGGCAACAGTAAATCTGATAAACTGTCAACAGCATATCAGAAGTGGTTTGTTACCAAGGTTGCTCGTCCACTCCGTGATACGGAGCTGCAAAAAATCCAAGAGGCACAACAAAATAATACAACCTATGCCAATATTCTGCCTGTGGATGAAGCACGTACAGGGTTGTTAAAATCCCGCTTGCGGCAAAGTGTTC
Organism: Alphaproteobacteria bacterium; assembly: GCA_031376145.1. Classification (GTDB taxonomy): domain Bacteria; phylum Pseudomonadota; class Alphaproteobacteria; order JAJTHO01; family CANGXP01; genus JANMDF01. The sequence continues at coordinate 1,572 of JANMDF010000231.1, read as the reverse complement.
AGGCCTTGGATAAAGCTTTCACGGATGATCAAGACATGCGGGCACTCTTTGTTGTCAGCCAGCTGCAAGATGGTTTAGGTGCTGATGATCAGGCAACACTATCTGCAAGAACCAAAACCCTTTTAGAACCGCTGACCATCGCACAGGAAAAATACAAAAATATTTTCCAGGCTCTTGGAAAGAAGGAATCTACCAATAAATTTACCCAGCAGGCAAAGGCACTGATCAAGCCGCTGCTATATAATCCATTGCTGGTCGCGGCAACGGTTGCAGATCGCGTAGTTTATGATCTGGCTGGCGTTGACGTGGTACATATGGATCAGGTTGAGCGCACGACTGCATCCCTGAAACTGCTGCCTGTCCTGAAAACAACACTGTATGCAATACAGTCGGGCGAGTGGTCGGCATGGCAGGATCCGGACAGGCTGGCTGTGATACGCGTGCCAACAGCCTTATCACTGACGGAAGAGATACAGACCGCGTCTGAAAATATCGCCAGCACTATCGTTGACGGGGCGTTCGGACAGGTAAAAGAACGCTCAAAAACACTGGTACAGGCGGCTGCGGTCAGTGGCATTGCGCTACTCACCAGTGCGATTCTGCATCAACAGGCCACCGCTAATTTCAGTAACGTGCGGTTTGAGGTTCTATTGCAGAATGCCGATGGCACAACTTTTGTGCGCATTGATGATAGCAGTGGAAACGTTGGCGATGAATGTTTTGTGCCGCTTGCGGATTTACTGGCCGGCTCTAATTCCCTGGTTGGCTATAATGTCCTGCCTGCCATTGGTAAACGCTGCCCGGGTTTTCTGCCGGATGCCATGATTGAACGCCAGGCCAGCCGGACAGCAGTAAAACAAACCATGCCTGCAAAAGAAAAGGCAATACAACCAGCCAGCACGCCTCTCGAAGATCATCAAGATCCAGACGCGCCGAGAACCCCAGCAGGTTATGAAGCCATTGGCCAGAAAGTTGCCCTGTATCTGGACAGTATCCGCGCCCATACGGCGGCTTAAGCCGCCCGAATGGGTAGCGTACGGTGTCGGCTGCAGCGACTTCCTGCAGGCGTGCCAGGGCAGCGGGAATCGCCAGTACCAACACATCCATGGCATAATAACTGTCCAGATCAGGATCGAGAATCAGATTGGATTGATCCCCAATCTTTGTTATTGCTGCCATTACGGCAGGCAGGTCAGCATCAGGGCTTGTCAGCTGTGGCACCAGGTCGCGCAACTGCTGCAATCCCCGCTGTTCGCTGGTCGCAAAATCAATATCATGGCCGATACTGCCGGCCACAAACTGAAACATTACGCCTTGTGGGATCATCAGGATCAACAGCACGCCAACGTAGTAACCTAAAGATTTTATCTTTATCATAATACACCTATAAAGTGTACAACACCATGCCGGACAAAGATTAAGAATAGGTATACCGCTCGCGTCTTCTAAAAATTACTGTAAGAATTTTTCGCGAGCGGCGAGCCTGCGCGGTGCTTTATAGCTGACTGTGAAGTTATAGCTGAATGATTATACGATGACGCATACAGTAACCCTCACCCCGCCCTCTCCCTG
>JANMDF010000144.1:0-14368 GCA_031376145.1 Alphaproteobacteria bacterium | reverse complement strand
CTGAAAATCTTCGCGGTGTCTGGCCGCAGCCTCAAGCAGTACGGCAGTGCTGTTGATAATCGCCTGTGCAATGGTCGTTTCCTGCTGCTGTTCCATGGCCAGCGTCAGGTGGAAAAAGTCGTTCAGCAGGGCAGTGCTCGCAATGGGCAATACTGGTGTTATGCCCTTGCGCACATATTGGTTAAAAGCCTGGTGTTCTGCCGCCAGCAAATGCCAGGCCATATCACCTGGCACATGCCCGCGCCCCGCGTCAGACCAGGTGGTCTGCAACTGCATGTCGCACTCTTTATAATGGGTTTATATCCATATTATCGCCTTATACGTGTATAAAAGGCAAGAGGATGGGCGAAATAAAGTTTCACGGCTGAATCTTTGCATGGCAGCTATGACCAACACAGCAGTTGACACGCACCCCAAACATCTTTACGAAGCAAACTCCTTTTTGCCAACGGCACGGGGGTGTAGCTCAGTTGGTTAGAGCGCCGGCCTGTCACGCCGGAGGTCGCGGGTTCGAGCCCCGTCACTCCCGCCATTTATTTTTAAAGCCAGGTATCTGGCTGTTTTCTTTGAGGAACATCATGCAGGTTTATTACGATAAAGACGCAGACATTAATCTGATTAAAAGCAAAACCGTGGCTATTATTGGCTATGGCAGCCAGGGACATGCCCATGCCTTGAACCTGCGCGATTCCGGTGTTACCAATGTCATTATTGGATTGCGTCCTGATTCAGGCAGCGTGGCAAAAGCCGAAGGTGCCGGTTTTAAAGTCGTGTCCCCGGATGAAGCCGCAAAACAGGCCGATGTGGTGATGATCCTGGTGCCCGATGAGTTGCAGGCCGATTTGTACCGTGATCACCTGCACGCCAACTTGAAAAAAGGTGCGGGTCTGGTGTTTGCACACGGCCTTAACGTGCATTTTGAATTGATTGCGCCGCGGGCGGATCTGGACGTGTTCATGGTAGCCCCCAAAGGCCCTGGTCATACGGTGCGCGGCGAATACCTGAAAGGCGGCGGCGTGCCGTGCCTGATTGCCGTGTATCAGAATCCTACCGGCAACGCCAAGAAGCTTGGGTTATCTTACGCCTCTGCCATTGGCGGCGGACGTGCCGGCATTATTGAAACCAATTTCCGCGAGGAATGCGAGACCGACTTATTTGGTGAGCAGGCAGTGCTGTGCGGTGGCCTCAGTGCGCTCATCAAAGCTGGCTTTGAAACCCTGGTTGAGGCTGGCTATGCGCCGGAAATGGCCTATTTTGAGTGCCTGCATGAAGTGAAACTGATTGTGGATCTGATGTATGAAGGCGGCCTTGCCAACATGCGCTACTCCATTTCCAATACGGCTGAGTATGGTGATTATGTTACCGGGTCACGTATCGTTACAGCTGAGACCAAAGCCGAGATGAAACGCGTGCTGCGTGATATCCAGACCGGAAAATTTGTGCGGGATTTTGTGTTGGAGAATAAGGCTGGTCAGCCGCACTTCAAGGCTACCCGACGTCTGGAAGCCGAACACCAGATTGAGGAAGTGGGCGCACGCCTGCGCGGCATGATGCCCTGGCTCAAGGAAAAAGCCCTGGTTGACAAAAAGAAAAATTAGACGCTGGTTTTTCTTAAATGATCTGTCTACAACAGTCGTAGTATAAAATTTTGTGAGTAGTTCTGCTATGACCCTGGATCATTTTGTCTACCCGGAAGAGCGTCTGTGCCTGTTTATTGACGGTGCCAATTTATACGCCGCCGCCCGGGCGTTGAGCTTTGATATTGATTACCAGAAACTGCTGCAGTATTTCGCCAAACGTGGTCGTTTGATTCGCTCATTCTATTATACGGCATTGCTTGAAGATCAGGACTTTTCCCCCATTCGCCCACTGGTCGACTGGCTGGATTATAATGGCTTCATGATGGTCACCAAGCCTACCCGTGAGTTTACCGATGCCTATGGCCGCCGAAAAATCAAGGGCAACATGGATATTGAGCTTGCCATTGATATGATGGAAATGGCGGATAAGATTGATCATGCCGTGCTGTTTTCCGGTGATGGTGATTTCCGTCGACTGATAGAATCCGTACAACGCCGTGGGGTACGGGTGTCTGTAGTCAGCACGATTACGTCAAACCCACCCATGGTGGCAGACGAACTGCGCCGCCAGGCAGACCATTTTGTGGAGCTGTCAGATCTGGCCAGACATATCAGCCGTGTTTCCGGCGAGGCAAAAAAAAGCCGCATGACTGAGCCTGCTGACATACGCTAGGTATGCAGCCATCTGCCGATTGTGACCTGTGTCCACGCCTCGCGGCATTTCGTGGGCAGAATCAGCAGCAGTTTCCCCGCTATTTTAACAACCCTGTCCCGTCTTTCGGCTCCCTTGATGCGCGTCTGTTGATTGTCGGGCTGGCGCCAGGCTTGCATGGTGCCAACCAAAGCGGCAGGCCGTTTACCGGAGACTACGCCGGGGATGTGCTGTATCCGGCATTGCTGAAGCACGGTTTTGCCTCCGGCCAGTTTGCCGCACGTGCCGATGATGGCTTGCTATTAAAGGATTGCCGAATCAGCAATGCGGTGCGGTGCGTACCCCCCGCCAATAAGCCCTTGCCTACTGAAATAAAAACCTGCCGCCCGTTTTTACAGCAGGAAATGGCGGCTATGCCAGATTTGCAGGTTATTCTGGCGCTGGGTGGCATTGCACATGCGTCTGTGCTGGCGAGCCTGAAGCACAGTCTGGGGCAGAAAGTCGCCGCGTTTCCCTTTGGCCATGGCACGCAGTATCCTATTGGCGGGATAACATTGCTCAGCAGCTATCACACCTCACGCTACAACATGAATACCGGGCGGCTGTCCCGGGCGATGTTTGATGAGATTATCGCAACCTGTCGCCTGCTTGTTGCTAAGCCGCATATTGCGTGCTAGGGATTGTATAAATTCGGGATTTATGTGCAATATCGCTGTCATCCTGAACGAAGTGAAGGATCTCAGTTTGATGGGATCCTTCACTACGCTCAGGATGACAAGAACGCTCGTTCTGTATGAACCCTAAAATCATAATGTGGAGTATCCCATGCGTCTTTTCCTTGCTGCAACGGTTGTTCTCCTGTCTTTACAGGCAAAAGCCGATATTACCATTGCCACTGTTGGCCCGATGACCGGCCAGTATGCCAGCATCGGCGAGCAGATGGCCAAAGGCGCACAGGCCGCTGTTGATGCAGTTAATAAAGCCGGGGGTGTGCTGGGCGAACCCTTAAAACTGGAGGTGATGGACGATGTCTGTGATCCCAAGCAGGCAACAACCGTGGCGCATAACCTGGCCAACCAGGAAACGGTGTTTGTTGCAGGGCATTTCTGCTCCAGTGCTTCCATTCCGGCTTCTGAAATCTATGACGAAGAGGGAATTTTGATGATCAGTCCGGCATCAACCGCGCCCAGTTTGACCGACCGCGGGCTTGCCAGTGTGTTTCGTCTGTGCGGACGCGATGATCAGCAGGGGTTAGTGGCAGGCACGTTTATTGTTGAGCACTTTGCCGGTAAAAACGTGGCGGTGATCGATGACAAAACCGCTTATGGTAAGGGGTTGGCTGACATTACCCGAAAAACCCTGGAAAATAAGGGGATGAAGCCGGTACTGGTGGAATCCATCACCCCTGGCGAGCGCGACTTTACCCCGCTGATTACCAAAATGAAGCGGGCAAAAGTCAGTGTGGTGTTTTTTGGTGGCTACCACACCGAGGCGGGGTTGATTAAACGCCAGGCCAGGGATCAACATCTTGATCTGGCACTGGTGGCCGGGGATTCGCTGATTACCACGGAATACTGGACGATTACCGGCGATGCAGGGGCAAAAACATTTATGACCTTCAGCCCGGATCCACGGCTCAATCCCAATGCCAAAGAGGCTGTAGCGGCCTTCCGGGCGGCAAAATACGAGCCTGAGGGCTATACATTGTATAACTATGCCGCTGTACAGGTGTTTGCTGAAGCAGCGAAAAAAGCCGGCAAAGTTGACAGCGACGGACTGCTGGATGCCTTGCATGAGCATACGTTTGATACGGTGATTGGCAAGATCAGCTTTGATGAGAAAGGCGATGTCAAGGCACCCACCTATGTAGTGTATGAGTGGAAAAATGGCAGTTACCATCAGATTGCCGAGTAGCCATGCCGTCTGTTGAATTGCACATTCAAAATCAACGGGGGCTACATGCCCGGGCGGCAGCCAAGTTTGTCAAACTGGTAAGCCAGTATGATGCTGCGGTGCTGGTGCGTCGCCTGGAACACGAGGTGATTGGCACGTCGATCATGGGCTTGATGTTACTGTCCGCCAATAAAGGTTCAACCATCTCTGTTACCGCAACCGGTGTACAGGCAGAGGATGTGCTTTCTGCCCTTGAAGATCTTATCAACAGCCGATTTGGTGAGGAGTAGAAAGGCTTTAAGCCGCTGTCTGCAACCACTCCAGCAGAGCTGTACGAGAAATGGAACCCACTTTGCTGCCCGCCGGCTCGCCATTCTTGAACAGAATCATCGTGGGAATGCTGCGAATGCGGTATTTGTTGGCAATATCCGGGTATTCGTCAATATTTACCTTGGCAATCGTCACTTTACCGGCGGTCTCTTTAGCCACATCTTCCAGAACTGGCGCGAGAGCCTTGCAGGGGCCGCACCATTCCGCCCAGAAATCGACCAGCACCGGCTGGCTGGATTTCAGCACGTCCTGTTGAAAATTTGCATCGGTGATGGTGACAGTGGCCATGGTGTCCTCGTGAAGGTTACATCGTCAGGATTGCTTCTAGGCTTCTGTCATCCTGAGCGCAGCGAAGGATCCACAGCATTTCTGGATTCTTCGCTGCGCTCAGCATGACACAACATCTAAGTAAGTAGCCACACGCCATCCGTCAAGGAATTTCCATAATGCTTGCACTAGCCAGCCATACCAGGCCACAGCGGATACGGTGATCAGGATAGAGTGACTGCAGTAGATCACGGTACGCTTGCAACTGATGAACGTAGGACTCTGGCGCTTCTGCGAGGCTGGCAGGTGCCTGGACATTGCTTTTGTAATCCAGAATCCACAGATCGCCCTGGTATGCCACCAGGCAGTCCAGACGACCAATGGTGTAATATCGCCCGGTATCGGCCAGCAGGCTGACTTCGCTCTGGCGGCTGGGGTGAAAAATCCATTGTAAGTCCGGGTGCTGCAAAAATGCTGTTAACATTGTTATATCAACAGGTTCCAGCGTATTCTGCATAGTGAGCGATTGTTCACTCACACTGAGTGCGGGTAATTTCTGCAACAGACTGTGCAGGGTTTTGCCGCGTTGCAGGCTGGCCAGTTGGACAGTGGTAAGAGGGACAACAGGTGCCGCAGATGGGGTAGTCACCGCCTGGCGCGGTTTTACCGGCTCTGGTCTTACAGGTTCATGCAACCATATAGGTGCAACGGCAACAGAGAGAGGCGCCATATCCTGCGGCGGTTGCGTCAAGGCTGGCATGGCAGCCGCCTGGCCATACACCAGGGAACCGCCGTCATCCTGCTCATCTGCCATGTGCAGCAGCTGTCGCATCGCACTACGGATCAGCGCATACCAGCTGTCATCGCCATTTTTCTCTTCCAGACCAAAGACATAGAGTTGCTCTTCCGCCCGTGTCATGGCTACATACAATAGCCGGTGGCTTTCCGCTGTGCGCACCTGACTGGCAATTGTCTTTGCATCGGTAAATGCGGCGGGAATGTCCAGGCTGCTTGTCCAGATAAAGGTGCTGGCATCATCCATCCAGAAAATCCCGTCAGACGGTGGAGATTTGCCAACGGCATCCGGCAGCATCACCACCGGTGCCTGCAGCCCCTTGGCACCATGCACCGTCATGATGCGCACCAGGTTCTCCTGGCTGTCCATATTCCGTTTGATGGAACCTGCGTGATCGGGAAACCAGTGCAGAAAGGCCTGCAGCATAGGGATATGCTGTTGTTCAAACCTATACAGGGCATTGATAAACTCTGTCAGCACATCGACGGCATCCTGTCCAAAAGCCGTTAGCAGGCGTTGCCGCCCCCCATACTGATCCAGCACAGCCGCATATAGTGCCGACGGTGACAGGTAATCAACCTGTTTGAGCAGGGTTTTGAGCCAGTTAACGGCATCCTGGTGCTGGTCACTGTGTTGCAGTACCTGCCACAGCGCACCAGGCCGTTGATAGCACAGCTGAAATAGATCATCTTCTGTCAACCCCAGTAGTGGGCTTTTCAGTAAGGCCGCCAGATTAAGGTCATTCTCCGGTAATAGCAGAAACTGCCCCAGTGCCAGCAGATCCTTAATCACCAGATGCTGCGCCAGTGCCAGGCGATCGGTGCCGGCCACCGGGATGTTGTGGCGCGTCAGTGCCTGGGTAATGGCCTGCTGCAGATGGGTGCGCTTGCGCAGCAGAATCATAATATCACCAGGCTGCAACAGCCTGCCGCGACAGGCCAGATAATGCCTGCCTGACAATAATTCTTTGATCTGCAAGGCAATATTTTCTGCCAGCACATCATACGGAGATTGGTGTTCGTGCGCATGAAAGGGCAACTGCCAGTAATTCACATCTCTGTGCACTGATATCTGCGGTAGAACCTGCACACAGCCGGGGCGTTGCTGATGAAACGCCATGTGGGTCAGGGGTTTTTGGGGAAGAATTTCCAGGCTGGCGCGGCAGCTATCCTGATTAAAAGTGGCATCTACCACGTTTAGAATGGTGGGGCTGGAGCGAAACGATACATCCAGATCAACATGTGCAAAGGCACGCTGTGCCGCGTCAGCAGCACGCTGGTAGTAGGCGGCGCTGGCAGTGAACAGCACAGGTTCTGCGCCCTGAAAGCTGAAAATAGACTGCTTGAAATCACCCACCACAAACAGGCTTTGTGTGCGTTCATCCAGGGTATCGCCGCTGTAGAAATCTTCGGTCAGCGCCTTGATCAGCAGCCACTGTGCCGGGCTGGTATCCTGAGCCTCATCCACCAGGACATGCTGAATTTTATGTTCCAGCTTATAGCGCACCCAGGCTGCCGCTTCGGCCTGGTGCAGCAGGCGCAGGGTGTGATCAATGAGATCAGCATAGTCCAGCATGCCCCTGGTATGTTTTGCCTGGGTATAGTGGTTGAAGATCTGAGACGCCACCGTGTAGCCCAGCACCGACTGTTCCAGCACCGCTACATTGCGGTATTGCTGGCACAGGTCAGCAAGGCGATCCTGTTCCTGTGTCAGGGCAATGGCTTCATCCACCGAAAGCGGTACATCCTTGGTGAACAGGGTTTTGCGCGGCGTCCATTCTTTGGTGAGAAAGGCATCCAGGTAGTCTTTAAAGGCATCCGGCTGGCTGGCGGCAGGAACAGCAAAAAAAGCGGTCAGCTTGCGGTGCAACTCCACGTCTGTTTTTTTATCACAAGATTGCAGAGTTGCCGCCGCAGAAATGAGCAGGGCACGATCTGGCGGTGCCACCATATCAGCAATGATGCTTGCAGATGTCACATCAGCAGACAGGTGCAGCAGTTGGCGCAGGCCAGCGGTAAACGTAGCCGAATCCGGATACGCCGCCAGACAGGCCAGCCAGCGGGGGCGATTGTCAATAATCCCCTGAATCAGGGTTATTTTGCGGGTTTCATGGGTAGCACTGGTGAAGGCTTCGGCAATATGCGCCTTCGCATCATCACGGAGGGCTTCCAGCAACCATTGTTCGGTAATATCCTCCAGCAGCAGACGATCAACGCCATCTTCCAGCACGGTAAAGCCAATCGGTACACCGGCTTCAATAGCAAAACGACTCAGCAGGCTCTGACAGAAACTGTGGATGGTCTGAATCTGCAGGCCGGTGGGATGCTCCAACAGGCGCAGATACACATGACGCACCTGTGCCGCGGTAATATGCACCGGCAGGCCATGTGCCTGTAACCTGCCGGCAAGTTCGGCAGGAGAGAGGGTAAACCAGGCAGCCAGCAACGAATGTAAGCGTTCACTCATTTCTGCCGCTGCCGCCTTGGTGTACGTTAAGCAGATGATGCTATTGAGCGGCGTATCGGTAAACAGCAGTTGCAACAGTCGATCGATCAGGACTTTGGTTTTGCCACTGCCCGCCGATGCCGAGACCCAGATATCACTGGCCGGATTCGCCGCAACAGCCTGTAACTGTCTTGCTCGCTGGGCGGCAGATTGTGCGTGAACATTCACTTCCATATTATTAACTAACCCTTGCCAGGTGATCATAATCACGTGGCCGGTTGGGGGTGTAGGGAAAGGCGGCGGCAGGATAAGGGGTATAGGATGCCCCCGCCACCAGAAAGCCATTCAGCATGGCGGTGACAAAAGCCACGCTTTCTGCCATGAGTACCGCTGTGTCGTCCGGGGTAAGTGCCAGTGTCTGCGCTGGTTTTTTACGACTGCCCTGTAACTGCCAGTAAGCAATGCTGGTATGATCAGGTGCCAGGTCATCAAACCCGCCTTGCAGTGCCAGCCAGGCTTCCATGGGTAATTGTAACTGTATACCAGCCTTGACATTCTTCAGTGACGGAAGCGTACCGGTTTTATAATCCAGGATCATCAGGTGATTATCACCGCTGTGGGGAATATCCAGACGGTCTGCCTTGGCATGGACGCTGGCCAGCAACCCTTGATCCAGGGTAAGCTCTGCCGATGCCCGGCGTTCTACCCCATGAATCTGAAAATCCTGGCGATGTACGCGCTCCAGCTGCAGATAACCGTTTAGCGCACGACGCAGCCGCTGTCGCCAGAAGGATACCAGCCAGGGCGTGGTGATATGTGCCAGTGCCTCTTGCAGATACTGATGCAGGATATGCGCAGCATCATCAGGCAGAGCCAGCGGATAATCCAGACAAAACCGTTCCAGCACTGCATGCAGGATGTTCCCCTGATCCCGGGCATCGTAGCTGTCGGTGGCCGCTGGTAATGGCCTTAACCCCAGGATCTTTGAGCCGTAATAGGCATAGGGATTCTCGCGTAAGGTCTGCAGATCACTGACGGAAAGCGTGGTGGGACGCGCAGCCAGTGGTGGGTTAGCAGCGGTAGACACGGGCTGTGTGCCGACAGGTGGAGCGCATAAAGCCGCTAGATGCGGCGTATCGTGATAGAGATTGGGATAATCATTAAGAGCAGCCAGCAGCTGCAGCTTTTCAATCCACACCGAGGCGGCGGCGGGAGCGCCGTTGCTGTTGGTACTGTAACTAAGATACACCTGCGGACACGCCAGCAGTTGCCGTACCAGCGTAGCCTGCTGGCCAATGGCGGCTTCCTGAGCAGGCAGGTTGAGGGCGCGGCGCAAGGCGGAGCCTAAGAGCCAGTCCGATGACGGAATGTGCGGCATATCTCCCGCCTGCATCCCCGCCAGCAGAACAACATCGACGCGCTGCACATGGCTTTCCAGCAGTCCCCACAGGTGCACCCGGGCATGCGCCTGCGTAACAGAGGCTGGCAGTTTTAAAGTGAGTAAATGTTCAATCACATTGCTGATTGTCATACCGGTGGAAGCCGGTATCCAGAAAGCATCTGAATCTCTGGATACCGGCTTTCGCCGGTATGCCATTGCATCCATCAACACCTGCACGGTTGAATATTCCACCGCCGTGTGCAGCAGGTTGGTGCCATGTTCATCCATAGCCAGCGCGGCAGCCGCCTGCACTATTACGCCAAAGGCGGCATTGATGTTAACAGACTCCGAAAGTTGTTGCTGTGCCATGTGCAGATGGTGATAGAGCGTTTCCAGCTCTGCCGCGCAGGTATCAAGATCAATGTGCAGCTGTTCAGCATAGCGTTTCTGCTGGCTGTTCAACGCCTCAAACCCGGCTTTGAGGCGCTCCATGGTCGGCGGTGCCGGATGCAGGCGCAGCAGCAGGACATCAACGGCACGTGCCAGCTGGCGTGCCTGTACAGCTGGTAGACCAAGCCTGCACAGTGGGTGCTGCAGCAAGCATAACAGATTTGTGGCGTTAAAAGATTGGGTTAGCAAGCGGGTGACAAGCTGTAACAGTGTGCCCACCGGGCTTTGTGTCAAAGGCTTACTGGTAGAAGCATTAGGGATAATCTGCCAGCGTGCCAGCTGCGCGGTAATCCGTGCCTGCAGCCCCTGATCCTGGCAGATAATGGCAATGGTCTTGTGAGGATCCTCAAGGTGTTCGCGCACCAGCAAGGCAAGACGCAACGCCTCTTCGTCAGGATGTGCCGCCTTGATCACCGCAAGCCCCTGGAAACCAGCTTTTAGATTCGCCTGCGGCCACTGCTGTACCGCCTGTTCGGCTGGTAAAAACAGCTGCTGGATAAGTGCCTGGCGGGGCTGTGGCGTCAGACGCACATCGTCCGCCACTGGCAGGTCTGTCATCATGAGCGCAGCGAAGGATCTTGTGGAGCATTGGGATTCTTCACTTCGTTCAGAATGACAATCTGTGTTCTGCGTAAATCGTGGTATAGACAGAGAACACAGCAGGGTACTCGCCTGAAAGCATGGTTGTATGGGTTGCGTTGCTGCCATATGCCCGTAAAATACCAGATGGCCTTGCGGCAGTTGTAAAATCTGCTGGCAGAATTGCTGGACAGCCGGCGTATCGTTGTTGAGTCCGGCCACATACACCGGGTGCGGCCACTGCTGTTGCTGCCAGTGTGTTGCCAGGTTACGCAGCAACTGATGCTGTGCCGGGATGCGGTCACTATAGCCTAAGTTTTGTATATAGATTGGCCAGTGTTCGTCCAGCAGGCGCAGATAGGTAAAAATACGGCTGGCACCGGCGGCCAGATCATCGAGGTGCAGTGCTTCCAGGGACGTCGTGCTGGCACCATAGGCCTGCCATTCATCCACCAGCGGCAACAATTGCTTTGCCAGGCGCATGGCGGCATCCAGCGGCATGGGGGCATGCTGCTGAAGAAGATCGGCCATGGCCAGCCAGCGCGCTGTTTCATCCAGCACCGGCAACTGTATTGGTAATGCCCAGGGCAATGCTTCCGGGCTATCAATGGTGATGGGCAGCAGTTTCGGCAGGATCAGTGTAGATTTTCCACTCACCTGCTGCCAGCGGTGCAGCAGGGTTTCTTCGAAATGGTGGATGGCACGCTGGCTGGGCAAAAAGACGGTAACATCATGCAGTTGCCGGGGATTGTCGACGCCATATCGCTTCAACAGATGGTCAGCAAGACACCCCAGAAACGGGGCGGATAGTGGGATATTATATAGGCCTGACATTATATAGATCTCAAACTGTAACCCTGCACCGTGATTCTACATCTGCCCCGGCGTTGTGACAATGTCCAGCTTAACTGATATCAATAATGCGCCCCCGCAACACCGGTAGTTGTCGGTTATGTGGTGCCAGCACTGCATGCTGCAGGAAATAACCGGTCAGTTTCACCCCATCGGCCAGCATCGCTGGAGTTGCTGACACCGTAAGATCAAGCAAAAATGCGGGTAGCGGTAGCAGCTTGTCTTTGTAAGGTTCACCAGCTGCCATACTCACTGCCCGGCCTGATTTTGGCGATACATAGACAAGGTCTGTAGTGACGCCGGTAGCGGCACAGGTACGCAAATCCAAGCCAAAACCGGTGGCAGACAGCAATGCTACTTCCCACAAAATATACAACTGCTGCCAGTCTTCTTCTCCGATATGCTCCAGCAGCAACTGTGTCTGTGCATATAACCATGGATACGCGGCATGTTCCGGCAGGGTCAGCTGTAACAGCTGACAGCAGCTGGCCAGTGCCGCCAGGCGATTCGGGTCGTTCAAGACTTTACTGGCGACTAAATCCAGCGGCTCCAGCGTCCACTGTCCCAGTTGTTCGGGTAGCCGCCCCTGCCACACACAACGCACCAGTTGACCGATTTCCGTCAGTGCGCCGTGACGCTTGTTACGCCGCAGCATGGCTTTGCACACGCCGTGCTCTTTGGTAAAAATGCTGAGAATAATTTTATCTTCGCCAAACGCCTGGCGGTGGATGATCAGGCCGACATCCTCCCAATGCATGCTCAGTCACTATGCTGATGCGGCAGATACTCGCCACGCTGCTGCCAGTTTTCTACGACTTTCACATGCAGGAACAGGTGCACCGGTGTGCCCAGAAAATCACTGATCTGCTTACGTGCCAGACTGCCAATACGTTTCAGCATTTGCCCTTTTGCACCCACCACGATGGCTTTGGCACTCTCCCGGTCAACAATAATCTGCTGATTGATCCGCACATCCCCATTATCAAACCGTTCCCACTTTTCAGGGATAACAGTTAAAGCATAAGGAATTTCCTGATGCAGGTAGGTGAACAATTGCGCACGGGTCAGTTCGGCGGCAATCAGCTGGCTCGGCGCATCACACAGCTGGTCTTCCGGGTATGGCCAGCCGGGGTGCACAGCATACTTTCCCAATTGCTGGCGCAGATTATCTATGCCAAGCCCGGTTTTGGCACTGATGGGGAAAAAGTCTTTATATAGCCCCGTGGCGGAGAGGTGCGCAAGCCCCTGCAGCGTCTGTTCCGGCTGCAGGCGGTCAATTTTATTAAGAGCCACCAGTACCGGCTTGCCGGATTTCTGCAGGGCTTCATGTAAAAATAAAGCGTTATCATCCTGGGCACGATCCACGATGTGCAGCAGGACGTCTGCCGCCTGTAGACTGCTGTAGGCACTGGCCAGCATGGCCTTGTCCAATGTTGAAGCAGCTTTGCTGAACAGGCCGGGGGTGTCCACCAGGATCAGTTGCTGGCGACCCTGCTGCACAATCCCCGCCAGATGCTGGCGGGTAGTCTGGGCTTTGCTTGAAACCGGCGCAACGGTTGCACCAATAAGTACATTCAGCAGCGTAGACTTGCCAACGTTCGGCAGACCAATCAGCGCAATGCGGGCGTGGGTTTTATTCATGATGCATTGTTGTCTTGAAGACACGCCAAGGCTTCCGCAGCAGCGGCCTGTTCGGCAATTTTCTTGCTGGAGCCTTCACCGGTAAGGATGGGTAAGGTATTGACATGTACCTCGACCACAAACACCGGCAAGTGATCAGAACCGCGATTGTCTGTCACCATATAGACCGGGCGGGGCAGACCCCGACCCTGCGCCCATTCCTGCAGGGCGGACTTGGCATCCTGGGGCGGGGTCAGCGCCGCATGCATCAGGGGTTGCCAGTGGCGATTGATGAAGTCAGCAGCAACGGACAGCCCACCATCCAGATACAGGGCGGCTATAAGGGCTTCACAGACATCGGCCAGCACACTGGCACTTAACTGCACGCGGTCACCGGCTGGAATACGGATATAGTCTGCAAGATTAAGGGTTTCTGCAACAGTGGCCAAGGTTTCCTTGCGTACCAGGGCGGCATGGCGCTTGGCAATCATCCCTTCATTTTCATCAGGAAATGCAGCAAGCAGAATTTCAGCAATCACCAGCCCCAAAACACGATCCCCCAGGAACTCCAGACGCTCATAATGCAGATCCTGGCGATTGCGCGAGCAGCTGGTATGGGTCAGTGCCTGCGTTAGCAAGGCCTGATTATTAAATGCATGCTGCAACAGGGCTTCAATCGGTTCGCGCATGGAGACTGATGAAAAAACGATCCAAACGCAGGGAGAACGGCCATTGCCAGAATTGCCAGATGGGTACGTTATCTTCGGCAGAAAAAAAGATACCAACAGCCCTGCCAATCAGATTCTGCATGGGCACCAGTCCCACGGAGCGGTCTCGGCTGTCTGCTGAACGGTCGCGGTTGTCACCCATGGCAAAAAAATATCCCTCCGGCACGGTTACTGGCGGGGTATTATCCAATTGGCCATAGATACCATCTTTTTCAACAATATTATATGTGATGCCGTTAGGCAGCGTCTCGCGAAACTGGGGAAAGCGCAGCACTGTACCGTTGCTGGCCACATCTTGATAGTCTTCGATGGGTTCACGTTTTACAATTATACCGTTGATATACAACATGCCATCACGCATCTGCATGGTATCACCCGGAAGGCCGATGATGCGCTTGATATAGGCGGTGTCCAGTTGTTTGGGTGAGCGGAAAACGGCAATATCGCCAGCCTTCGGCATGGTAAACAACACCCTGTCCTGCAGGATGGGGAGCTTCAGCGGAGCCGAATACTGGCCGTAACCATAGGAAATTTTTGATACAAACAGGTAATCTCCTACCCACAGGTTAGGCACCATGGACTCCGACGGGATATTGAATGGCTCATAGCAGAAGGTGCGGAAGACCACGGCGAAAATCACCGCATAAATAATCGTGCGAAACGTTTCTCCGCCCAGAGAACCGGTGGACGTTTTAGGATCAGAAGAAGATGATGTCACGGTATGCACGAGTTGAACCTGTTGGGAATGCTGCACAAAGCCGCATGGCTGTTATTTTGTCAAGGCTATTACGACAA
>JANMDF010000126.1:0-5775 GCA_031376145.1 Alphaproteobacteria bacterium | reverse complement strand
CAGTTAAAACCGGCAGGGATTTTTGAGAGAAAAACGGGGTAGTGCAAGGCGAAGACTGCAGACGGTATCGAAATACCGGCGGCGACTTTTTCCTTGTCAGACCATAAAAATCCACGAAAATGCATTTCGTTTTAACTGATGATACGCCCTAGTTCACTGCTTGTGTATATAACAATGATGATCTTGGGGAGTGCCAAAATAATGATTAAGAAAATGGCTATAGATATTAAGGATCATGATATTTATCATGCCGGTATGCTTGGGCTGCGTGACGATGTTCACAAAAATAATTTTCCAGGTGTATTGCTGGGATTGTCCGGTGGGGTGGATTCGGCATTAACTCTTACGATTGCAGTGGATGCCCTGGGCGCGGCGTGTGTGCGTGCAGTGTTGTTACCCTCTCCGTATACCAGTGCTGACAGTATTGAAGATGCCAACCAGATTGCAGCAATATTAGGTATAAAGCTGGATACCGTACCAATAGCCGGTATGATGCAGGCCGGTGCAACCGCCCTGAAGCCCTTGTTCCCAGACGGTAACAAGGGATTAACAGACGAGAATTTACAAGCTCGCCTTCGCGGTGTTCTGTTAATGGCAATCAGCAATAACACCGGTGCGCTGCTGCTGACTACTGGTAATAAATCCGAAATTGCGGTGGGGTATTCAACCCTTTATGGCGATATGTGCGGTGGATATTCTGTTTTGAAAGACCTGTATAAAACCCAGGTTTATGATCTGTGTGCCTGGCGTAACAGAACCTTGCCCCGTCCTGATGCCGTGCAGATGCCGATTCCACAGCGAATTATTGATAAAGCACCGTCGGCAGAATTACGCCCGGATCAAAAAGATCAAGACAACCTGCCCCCCTACCCTGTTCTGGATACCATTTTACACGCATATATTGAACAGCGCAGAAGCGTAGATGACGTTATTGCATCCGGCATTGATGTGGATACAGCGCGCCAGATATGGCGGTTGCTGCAGGGCAGTGAGTTTAAACGCCGCCAGGCTGCGCCAGGCGTTAAACTGTCCGCAAGCAGCTTTGGGCGAGACTGGCGCTATCCGCTGACGGGCAAACGTTAATCTGCTGCATTCTCAATAGCATTGCCGGCTTTGCTCATATCACTGCCAAAACCAGAAACAGTACCACATGCAGTAAGCACGAGTGTCACAGCAAGCATAAACAATTTTAACATAGGAAGGCTCCAATATTCGATCCATGTTATACAATAAAAAAACAGCGGGCAGACCCGCTGTTTTTCATATCATGTTGTAAAAACTATTTGCGGTTAACCGTAATTTCCACACGACGGTTTTTCCAGAAACAGTCGATGAGAGCCTGACGGCCTTTAACGCCCTCGCAACGGGCATAAACATCAGTTTCGCCAGCTGCCTGCACAGTATCTGTGCTGGTTCTGTTATAGCCCTTGCTGTCAAGGTAGCTTTTTACAGCATTGGCGCGTTTCGCAGAAAGATTGTTGTTGTATGCGACAGAACCAATCGGATCAGCAAAACCAGTGATGGTTGCACCGCTAACTTCGCTGGAAGCTTTCAGTATCTCAGCCAGACGATCCAGTTTCTGTGTTTCAGTTGGTGTTAATGCAGCGCGATCAAAGTCAAAGTATACAACCAACTCTTCCTTATTCAGATCAGCCACAGTACGTTGCTCAGCAACGGCCACCTCTTTGGCGCACGGGTCAGAAGCCGTATCCCAGCGGGTGCGGACGCAATTGCCACGCTGATCAATAACATATGCGCTGCGTTGATCGTAGACGGAATCTTTGTTGACAGCCTGTGCGGCACCGGTGGAAACAGCAACGATGGCTGCGGCCAGGATGCCCGCGTTTTTGATAGATGTTGCAAATCGCATTTTAAAAACCCTTATCTTGTGAACCATATGTTCAGTGGTGTTGTGACCGCGACTGTGATGAATGTGAGTCATAAATACAACCACCAATTACACAGTGCATTAAGATTTTTTTTACAAAATTGCAAGAATGCAACGTATGGGAACAGACATTTTTTTTGTTACGGCTGCATATACCGCTTGCGTCTGAAGAGTATGGTGACAATTCTTCGCGATCGGCAAGCCCGCGCGGCGCTTGAGCGTTACAGCGCACATTCTTTATGTACGCTATTTATCCGCCAAGCTGGGCGGATGAAATGACAGGTATAACCGTCGGGATAGCGTTGCAGATAATCCTGATGATAGGCTTCGGCTGTGTAAAAGGCTGTTGCCGGGGTAACGCTGGTTACGATCTTACCCGGCCATATCCTGGCTTTTTCCAGGTCTGCAATCACCTGCAAGGCGATCTGCTGTTGATCAACACCATGGGTAAAGATGGTAGAACGATAACTGTCACCAATATCATTGCCCTGACGGTTCAGGGTAGTAGGATCATGAATTTGAAAGAAAAATTCCAGCAATTGCCGGTATGATAATAGCGTGTCATCAAACAGAATCTGGATAGCTTCGGCATGGCCGGTAGTGTCGGTCTTTACATCTTCATAGGTTGGGTTGGCCAATGTCCCGCCGGTGTAGCCAACCGTTGTATCCAGCACGCCAGGCAGGGCGGGGATTAGGTCTTCCATCCCCCAAAAACAACCACCGGCCAATGTTGCAAGTTGCTGCGGCATCACACGTCCTGCTGTGCCGCGACAATGCCGCGTCGCACGGCACGGGTGCGGGTGAACCAGTCTTCCAGGGCAGCAGCATCATCCCAGCGAATGGCTTTCTGCAGGGCGGTCAGGTCTTCGTTAAAACGCCCCAGCATTTCCAGTACCGCCTCTTTATTATTGAGGAAAATATCGCGCCACATCACTGGGTCGCTGGCAGCAATGCGGGTAAAATCCCGAAAGCCACTGGCGGAATACTGGATGACTTCCTGCTGCAAACTTGTTTCCAGCTCCGCTGCAGTGCCAACAATCGTATACGCAATCAGGTGGGGTAGATGGGAGGTAATCGCCAGCACCTGATCATGGTGTTTTGCATCCATGCTGGCCACGTTGCTGCCCAATTGTTTCCATAAAGTCTTTAAGCGTCCCAACGCATCCTGATCCGTGTCTGGTAGTGGCGTAAGGATGCACCAGCGATTGTTAAAGAGTTCGGCAAAACCTGCCTTGGGGCCTGAGTGCTCTGTGCCAGCAATGGGATGGCCGGGGATAAAATGGATGCCAAGTCTCAGGTGTGGTGCAATGTGGGCAATGGCCTGCTGTTTAACAGAGCCAACATCGGTGAGGATAGCACCGCTTTTCAGGTGCGGCATGATACTGGCGGCAATCTGGCCGTATGCGCCAAGCGGCGTGGCAATAATGACAAGATCAGCATCTACAACCGCTTCATGCAGGTGGGTATGGGCTTCATCGACAATGCCAAGATCCACGGCCATATTGCAGTGATCGGGGTTGGCATCACCAGCTACAATGCTTCCAGCAAGCCGCTTCTCAGCCATGCCCAATGCCAGGGAAGACCCAATCAGTCCAATGCCGATAATGGCGACTTTATCAAACAGAATCATGATGGCTGCATACCGTTTTGTGCCGCAAACTGCGTTGCTAAATCCAGAAAACGCTGCATATCGTGATCAACACCAATAGTGACGCGCAAACATTGCGGCAGGCCGTAAGCTTTTACGCGACGGATAAAAACTTCATGGCTGCACAGATAATCATACAGTGTCTGCGCGTGGTTACCAGCGTTCAGTAAGATAAAATTGCCCTGGCTTGGGGTGACGCTAAAGCCTGCACTCTGTAAAATCACAGTCGCTTTATCACGCCACAGGGTATTGTGTTCGCGTGCCTTCAGCATATGCGCATCATCTTGCAGTGCAGCAATACCGGCAGCCTGTGCAGGGCCACTGACGTTAAACGGGGGACGAATGCGGTTCAGAACATCCGCAACCGCTGCTGACATATAGCCCCACCCCAGGCGAATACCGGCCAGGCCGTAAATTTTGGAAAACGTACGGGTAACTACCACGTTATTGAATTCGGTAACCAGGTCATAGCCACAGTCAAAATCGGGGGCAGTGACATATTCAGCATAGGCACAGTCCAGCACCAGCAGCACATGGGCTGGCAGTTGTCGGCGAAATGCGCGCAGCGCATCAATCGCAAGGTATGTGCCGGTAGGGTTGTTGGGGTTAGCCAGAAAAACAATGCGGGTGTTGTCTTGCACAGCCAGTAACATGGCATCCAGGTCTGCCGTCAAATCCTTGTCGGGTACGGGGATAGGAATACCACTGCAGGCACGGGTGGCAATCGGATAGACCAGAAAGCCATGGGCACTGTAAAGAACGGTATCCCCTGCCCCCACATATGCTTGGCACAGCAGGTGCAGCAGTTCATCCGAACCATTACCGCAGACGATGTTTTCTGCTTTGAGCGTATATTTCTCCGCCAGTGCCAGGCGTAGCCCTTCGGCATCACCCGGCGCATAGAGGTGCAGACGGCTGGCGAAATCATGATAGGCTGTAATGGCTTTTGGGCTGGCACCAAACGGATTTTCGTTAGACGTCAGGCGCACCGGGTTTTTAGCGTGCCTTAGTGCTGTTTCTCCACCGACATAAGGGGCGATATCCAGGATTCCAGGCTGTGGGGTGATTGTCATGGGGCTGCTTTATAGTATAATGAATTCATTTTTATGCTTAAGATTCACTGACACTTGCCACAACACTGCGTCACTCCGGCCTTGTGCCGGAATCTATTATTAATGGATGCCGGAATAAATCCGGCATGACGCGAGGGGTGTTGAGAGTACAATTAATCATTCAACTGGGATGGTGTAATTGGCCTGGCGATACTGCCCAGATAACGGCCTGTCGTCAAGGAGGATAGAGTTTCTGGTGTATGAAAGCCTGTCAACCGCAGCAGGCATTGATCGTTAACAGTGGCGATGACCTCCGCATCAACCGGCACATAGGCGATATCCATGACAACATAGGTTTCATCATCGCCGCTGGCTTCAATAGGCACATCGCCAACCGCAAAAGCTGTTGTCGTCCCTAAGAAAGGCAGGCGAAACACCATGCGCATGTTTTCCGGCAAGGTAAGCCACCATGGGTGTGTTGTCGGGTCAGGGAGCACTGCCAGCAGGGCTTTGCCGTTTTGTACATCCTGTATGGCCATTGCTGTATCTGCAACAACGCGCAAAGGCGTTGCGCTGCCAAAATGATCACGGGTGATGTGCAGGCAGGAAGTATGCGTAGTCACGGCAAAGGCTTTTTCCAGCTGTAATGACGCCATCATGATCTCTCGCCACAACTGATAAATCAACGTCGAAGGTATGTTTTCCGGTTTTCTGTCCAATAATCTGCGGATAATCTGCGCTTCACGGGCAGGGCGCATAAATACGGCATTGCCCTGGCGTTTTTTAATGGCGGCAACCTGTTCAACCACAGCTGTCCGCTCGGCCAGCAGATTAAGAATCTGTGTGTCCAGGGCATCAATCGCCTGACGACACTGTTGTAAATCCTGTTCAAACACGGTAGATTTTTCACCATTGTTTATTATAGATGTTGCCAGATAAACTGTTTCCAGGATACCCGTCAACGGCAATGACCGAATCGCCTTACCCGCCTCCCTCTCCACGACGCTGTTTGCCAGCCTCCAGCCAGTTTCCTGGTGAGCGTTTTATGATGCAGGAAGATCTGCAACTGGAAAGTGGTGCCGCACTGGAACAGGTTACCATTGCCTATCGTACCTATGGCACCCTGAATGCCGATAAAAGCAATGCGATTATGGTCTGCCATGCCCTGACCGGTGATCATTACATGG
>JANMDF010000097.1:0-3869 GCA_031376145.1 Alphaproteobacteria bacterium | reverse complement strand
GCTTAAAATAGCAGAGTAGGTCTAGGCATCCTGTCGCCGTGATAATATTAAATCATGGTCACGTCGGTCTACCATCCTGCCGATGTTTGTCGGCTTGACCTTTGCAGTGCATAACGGCAAGAAATTCATCCCGGTGGCGGTTAATGAAAACATGATCGGCCACAAGTTTGGGGAGTTTTCACCAACCAGAACATTTTTAGGCCACACGGCTGATAAAAAGGCGAAGAAGTAGGTTCGTTATGGCACAGACAAAAACGCAGGCACAAGTACAAGCACCAGAGGCGAAAGCCATTGCCCGCAATATTAAAACCAGCCCCCAGAAATTGAATCTGGTGGCACAGCTGATTCGTGGCCTGAAAGCACAGGATGCCCTGAACCGACTGCAGTTTAGCCACAAGAAAGTGGCACTGGATGTGCGTAAGGCATTAATGTCGGCCATTGCTAATGCTGAAAACAACCACAACATGGATGTGGATGCCCTGGTGGTGTCACAGGCCTATGTTGGCAAAAGTTTTACCCTGAAGCGGTTCGCGGCACGTGGCCGTGGGAAATCCTCCCGGATTCACAAGCCGTTCAGTCAGGTTACTGTCGTCGTCAAAGAAAAAGCTGAGGCAAACTAATGGGTCAGAAAGTTAATCCAATCGGGCTTCGCCTTAAAATTGTCCGCAACTGGGATTCCCGTTGGTACGCGGATAAGAATTATGGCCTGCAGCTTGAGCAGGACATGCAACTGCGCAAGTATCTGGAAAAGAAGCTGGGTGCGGCTGGTCTAAACAAAATTGTGATTGAGCGTCCGGCGAAAAAGCCACGCGTCACCTTACATGCTGCCCGTCCAGGCGTGGTCATTGGCCGCAAGGGCGCGGACATTGAAACGTTGCGTAAGGAACTGAATAAAATTACCGGCGAAGATGTGCAACTCAATATTGTTGAGGTGCGTAAGCCGGAATTGGAAGCCAAACTGGTTGCTGAAAGTATTACCCAGCAGCTGGAGCGTCGGATTGCGTTTCGTCGCGCGATGAAGCGGGCGGTGCAGAATGCCATGCGTTTTGGTGCCCAAGGTATTCGGATTAATTGCGCCGGTCGTCTAGGTGGTGCAGAGATTGCCCGTACCGAATGGTATCGTGAAGGCCGCGTGCCCTTGCATACCCTGCGGGCGGATGTGGATTACGCTGAAGCCCGTGCTTATACCACTTACGGTGTGTGCGGTGTGAAAGTCTGGATTTTCCGTGGCGAGGTCTATGGGGATCAGCCTGAAGTTGAACAAAGTTAGGTGAGTCATGCTTAGCCCGAAACGTACAAAATTTCGCAAAGCCCACAAGGGGCGCATTCATGGTCTGGCTACCAGTGGCCATCGCCTGAACTTCGGCCAGTTTGGTTTGAAGGCAAAAGAGCCTGAGCGTATTACAGCGCGTCAAATTGAAGCAGCGCGTCGTGCTATTACCCGTTACCTGAAACGGGCAGGGAAAGTCTGGATTCGCATTTATCCAGATGTACCGGTTTCCAGTAAGCCTGCCGAAGTGCGGATGGGTAGCGGTAAAGGGGCGCCGGAATTCTGGGTTGCCCGTGTATATCCAGGCCGTATCCTGTTTGAGGTTGACGGCGTTACTGAAGATCAGGCACGCGAAGCTTTTGCCCTGGCAGCAGCAAAGTTGCCACTGGCGACAAAATTTGTACAACGTCTGGCGAGCGAGTAGGGGGAATCACCATGAAACTCAATGATCGTAAAGCAAGCGTCTTGCGTACCAAGACTGACGATGAACTGAAAGACACGTTGCTGCAGTTGAAAAAAGAGCAGTTTAACCTGCGCTTTCAACGCGCCAACATGATCAACAACAATCCGGTGCAGCACCGTTTCCTGCGTCGCAAGGTTGCACTTATTAAGACCATTCTGAACGAACGCCGCGCTGCGGCTCCCAAAGCAGCATAAGAGGATTTGATATGCCAAAGCGCATTTTGCAGGGCACCGTTGTGAGCGATAAGGCCGATAAAACCATCAGCGTGCTGGTGGAGCGTCGCGTTATGCACCCGATTTATAAAAAGTACATCTCACGCTCGAAGAAATATCTGGCACATGATGAACAGAATGCCTGCAAAAGCGGCGATGTGGTGCGTATTATTGAGTCGCGTCCGATTTCTAAAAACAAAAGCTGGCAGTATCTGGAAACAGTGACCACGCTGGCAGCAAAAGGCTAAGGATAACCCGTTATGATACAGATGCAAACCCGCCTGGATGTTGCCGATAA
Organism: Alphaproteobacteria bacterium; assembly: GCA_031376145.1. Lineage (GTDB taxonomy): Bacteria > Pseudomonadota > Alphaproteobacteria > JAJTHO01 > CANGXP01 > JANMDF01. Next base: position 1,626 of record JANMDF010000097.1, on the reverse strand, counting down.
CTCGGGTGCTAAAAGTGTCCAGTGCATTAAGGTGATTGGTGGTTCTAAGAAAAAAACTGCTGAAGTTGGCGAAGTGATCATTGTGTCCGTGAAGGATGCCATTCCGCGTGGCAAGGTGAAAAAAGGCGATGTATTGCGCGCTGTTGTGGTGCGTACAGCATTCCCCGTGCGCCGTAACGATGGTAGCATCATCCGTTTTGATCGCAACGCTGCGGTTATTATTAACAAGCAGGGCGAGCCTATCGGCACCCGCATTTTTGGCCCCGTAACCCGTGAGTTGCGTGCGAAAAAATACACAAAAATCATTTCATTGGCACCGGAGGTGCTATAGTCATGGCGGCAAAGATTAAAAAAAACGATACGGTACAGGTATTGGCTGGTAAAGACAAAGGCCGTACCGGTAAGATATTGAAGGTTCTTGTGGACGATCAGCGTGTGCTGGTGGAAGGTGTGAATATCGTTAAGCGTCACACCAAGCAATCCGCCACATCACAGGGCGGGATTGTTGCGAAAGAATCTTCTATTCACGTCTCTAACGTGGCGTTGCTGGATCCGAAGTCCGGCAAGCCGACGCGGGTAGGATTTAAGATTAACAATGGTCAGAAGGTTCGCGTTGCGAAGGCTTCTGGTTCCGAGATTGCATAAGGGTTATCAAGATGGCTACGACCCGTCTGGCAGAAAAATACGCAAACGATGTGTTGCCGAAACTGATGGAAGAGTTCAATTACGCCAACGTGATGCAGGCACCACGGCTGGAAAAAATTGTTCTTAACATCGGTGTGGGTGAAGCGGTAAACGACACCAAAAAAGTCAAGGCTGCGGCCGAGGATATGAGCAAAATCGCTGGTCAGCGGGCGGTGGTTACCCGTGCCCGCAAGTCGATAGCCGGCTTTAAGGTGCGCGAAGGCATGCCGCTGGGCTGTAAAGTGACCTTGCGTAAAAAACACATGTATGAATTCATGGATCGTTTAGTAAATGTTGCCATGCCGCGTATCCGTGATTTTCGTGGTGTGAATGGTAAGGCGTTTGATGGCAACGGCAATTATGCATTCGGTATCAAAGAACAGCTTATTTTTCCAGAAATTGACTACGATAAAATCGACCAGATCTGGGGGATGGATATTATCGTGGTGACAACCGCAAAAACTGATAAAGAAGCCAAAGCGCTGTTAAAGCACTTCAGCTTCCCCTTCTATAACTAGGAATCGCATCATGGCTAAGAAGTGTTCCATTGAACGCAACGACAAACGCAAGAAACTGGTAGCGCAATACGCAACCAAGCGGGCAGCGCTGAAAGAAACCCTCCGCAAGAAAGATCTGGCGGTGGATGACCGGATGACGGCGTTGCAAAAGCTGTCTGAGTTGCCACGCAACTCCAGCCGTTACCGCGTGCGGAACCGCTGTGTGGTGTCTGGCCGTCCGCGTGCCGTCTATCGCAAATTCAAAATGTCACGTATTGCCTTGCGTCAGCTTGGCTCACAGGGGCTAATTCCTGGCCTCGTGAAAGCAAGTTGGTAGGAGGGCTGTATCATGGCAATGAACGATAGAATTTCTGACCTGCTCACCCGCATTCGCAACGCACAATCTGCGGGCCATGCAACGGTGAAGGTTCCTGCTTCTAAATTC
>JANMDF010000096.1:0-3039 GCA_031376145.1 Alphaproteobacteria bacterium | reverse complement strand
GATTATCTTCGTTCACTGCATGTAGATTATGTGAAGATTGACGGGTCTTATATTCGCAGCATGGTTTCCAGCAGCCGCGATGCTGCATTTGTCAGTGCTATTGCCAGTCTGTGTATTGGCATTAATGCGGATACCATCGCCGAAATGGTGGAAAAGCAGGAAGAAGCTGATTTGCTGAAAACCATGGGCATTAAGTATGCCCAGGGCTGGTTGTATGGTAAGCCCAGCCCGATTTTTGCTGGTCTTGAACACGAAGAAAAGGTGGCTTAGTGCAGCAAAGGCTGTTAAGCCTGCCGTATGGATTATGGCTATGACTTGATTGTTATCGGTGCGGGCTCTGGCGGAGTTGCCTGTGCACGGCGTGCCGCCAGCCATGGCGCAAAAGTTGCTATTGTTGAAGAAAGCCGTGTGGGTGGAACCTGTGTGCTTCGCGGTTGTGTGCCGAAAAAGCTGCTGATGTATGCGGCGCACTATGGTGCTGATCTGCAAGACATGCTGGGATATGGCTGGCAGGCGGATAACATCCGTTTTGACTGGCCAACCCTGATCCGCAATAAAAATACAGAACTTGATCGCCTGAACGGTCTTTATACAAAGATGCTGGCTGATAGCGGCGTAACGGTTTTGCAGGGGCGGGGTGTATTGATCGCACCGCATACCGTGGCGATTGCGGGCAAGACATATACCGCACAACAGGTACTGATCGCCACAGGGGCACGGCCATACGTGCCGCCATTATCTGGTATCGAACAGACAATCACCTCTGATGATGCTCTGGATTTACCCGTATTACCCAGATCTATCGCTATTTTAGGGGCTGGATACATTGCCCTGGAATTCGCCAGCCTGTTCTGTCACCTGGGCGTGGAAACACATCTGTTCATCCGGCATGATCGTCCTTTGCGTGATTTTGATGCGGAGTGTGTGGGACTGTTGACGGAAACGCTGTTAAAAGCCGGTTTAAAAATTCATACCCATGCAAAAATTCAAGCCGTTGGCTCTAATGTGGTTGTTTTGGAAAACGGCGAATCTGTAACGGTTGATCATGTCCTTAATGCTACGGGGCGGCGGGCTAACACCCAGAATCTGGGGCTGGAAAGCCTGGACGTGCAGTTAGACGCAGCAACAGGTGCTATTATTGTTGATGATAAGATGTGCAGCAACGTACCTTGGTTGTATGCGGTGGGAGATGTGACGGATCAGTTGAATCTGACGCCTTATGCCATACGCCAGGGGCGGGCATTGGCGGAAAATCTGTTTAATAAAAAAAATATTGCCGTGAATCTGCCCAATGTGCCTACAGCCGTGTTCACCAGCCCGGCCTTTGCCAGTGTTGGCCTGAGCGAAGAGCAGGCAATCGCTGCAGGTCACCAGATAGACGTGTATGCAGCGCGTTTCCGCCCCATGAAATTTACCCTGGCACAACGCCAGCAGCAGGTTTTACTGAAAATGGTTGTTGATACCGCAAGTGATGTCGTGCTGGGAATGCAGATGGTGGGCGATGATGCGCCGGAGATTATTCAGATGGCAGGAATTGCTTTAACAGCAGGTGCAACAAAAGCCATGGTTGATGCGACGCTCGCGGTGCATCCAACAACGGCGGAAGAGTTTGTTCTTCTCAATACCAAGCGCGCTGCCTGAAATGACACCTTCAGCCCAGTATGCCGCTGTTGCGGAAATTCTTGACGCATTAATTGCAGATACGCTGCCTGCAGATGTAACCTTAAAGCAGTATGTTGGTTCGCGCCGCTACATCGGCAGCAAGGATCGTCGGGCGATTAGTGATACATTTTTTGATGTTTTGCGCCACTGGTATCGGCTGTGTTATGTCTTGCAGGATACTGGATTGCCGCTGGATGGTCGTGGTTTATGCCTGGCGCATCTGAAATTGGTACAGCAGGCCGATGCGGATGTAATTGCAGATTTCTGTGACAGTGGGGGGTATGGCTTAGACGTCCTCAATGATAGTGAGCGAACATTCATTCATAATGAGATGCTGTTTGAAAACCTGCCGGAATCAGTGCGGCTGGAATGTCCGGAGTGGGCGTGGCCGATGCTGATGGAGCAGCGGGAACTCTTAGTCGCTTTACAGGACTCTGCCAGCCCCATATTGCGGGTGAATACCTTGAAAACCACCCGCGATACACTGCAGCAGGCGTTAAGTGATGCTGATATTGCCAGTCAGCAAGGCGTTTACAGCCCAATGGCTCTAAAACTTGAAGGCAGGCAGGCATTGCAGAATCTTGATGTCTGGCGCGATGGTCATGCGGAGATGCAGGATGAAAGTGCCCAGATTGCCAGTCTGTTGTTGGATGTACAGCCCGAAATGCAGGTGCTGGACTATTGCGCGGGGGCAGGTGGTAAAACCCTGGCACTGGCCGCGTTAATGAACAATACCGGCAATATTACTGCCTGTGATGTAGAGACGAATCGCCTGCAGGCTTTAAGTAAACGCCTGGCGCGGGCAGGGGTGATAAACGTTACAACACTATCAGCAGAGCAACTTTCACAACAAGCCGTGTTTGATCGGGTGCTGGTTGATGCGCCCTGTACCGGCAGTGGCACCTGGCGGCGACAGCCGGAACTACGCTGGCGATATACTGCTGATGATCTGGCACATTTTGTGCGTGTGCAGGCGGAAATTTTGGAACAAGCTGCTTTATACGTTAAGCCAGGCGGCCTGTTGCTGTATGCTACCTGTTCCATCTATCCACCGGAAAATCAGGAGCAGGTGGCACGTTTTACTGCCCAGCATCCAAAATTTGCGCCCATTGACCTTGCCGCAGTATGTGCGCGAACGCTCACGCAAATACCTGAAGGGGTTACTGGTTCTATGCTGCAGTTGTCTCCACACCTGCATCAAACCGATGGTTTTTTTGTGGCACTTTGGCGCAGAGATGCTTAGATTATAGCTGATTATAAAGTTATAGTCGGTGAACTAAAAGATTAACAGGCCAGAAAAGTTATGTTTTTCACCCTCACCCCACCCTCTCCCAGATAGGGAGAGGGAGAAGATGAAAAGCCCTCTCCCCCTTGGGG
>JANMDF010000061.1:0-1874 GCA_031376145.1 Alphaproteobacteria bacterium | reverse complement strand
GTGCCTGTGATATGGTCGTCGTTCCTTCCCGTTACGAACCTTTCGGACTGGTGATGATTGAGGCCTGGGCACATCATAAGCCCCTGGTAGCCACCAAGGCGGTAGGCCCCCGTGCCACTGCACAAGATGAAGTTGATGCGTTGATGGTACCCATTGATGATGTGGATGCGCTGGTGCGTGCCATTACCCGCATGCACAATGATCATGCGTTGCGGGAAACACTGGTACGTCATGGCTACGCCCATTTTCAACGCGATTATACTATTCAATCGGCTGTGGCACAGTATACCCAGCTGTATCAGGAAGTCCTGCAGATCGGGTCGTTGGCCAACCGCAATTTTTCACCAATTAATCAGCTGACGGATCGTGTGCGTCGTTTTTTAAACATGTAGGAGATTTTCCGATGGAAAAATTTGATCTGATGTTGCGTGGGGGGCATTGTGTATTGCCCGGTGGTGACATTGTGCATGCAGATGTTGGCATCTGCACAGGCAAGATTGTTGCTATTGGTGCCTTGGGTAATGCCAGTGCAGCACAGACCATTGATGCCAGTGGTCTGCATGTCCTGCCCGGCATTATTGACAGCCAGGTGCATTTCCGTGAACCTGGCCTTGAGTATAAAGAAGACCTGGAAAGCGGTACGCGGGGTGCGGTACTGGGTGGCGTGACCACCGTCTTTGAAATGCCCAATACCAACCCCAATACGACGACAGCAGCAGCGATGCACGACAAACTGCGCCGTGCCGATGGTCGGTGCTGGACGGATTATGCGTTTTACGTGGGTGCTGCGGCAGATAACGTTGAACATCTGGCAGAACTGGAGCGCATGCCCGGCTGTTGCGGCATCAAAGTCTTTATGGGCAGCAGTACGGGTACCCTGCTGGTGCCGGATGATGCTACGCTGGAACAGGTGTTGCGGGCAGGCACCCGTCGGGTAGCCATTCATTCTGAAGATGAGCAGCGCTTACTGGCGCGCAAACATCTGGCCGTTGAAGCCGGGCATCCCCGCGCCCATCCCATCTGGCGGGATGCGGATACGGGCTTGCTGGCTACACAACGCTTACTGCACCTTGCCCGTAAAACTGGCAGGCGGGTGCATGTGCTGCACGTAACGACAGCAGCAGAAATGGAATTGCTCGCACAGCACAAAGATATAGCCACAGTGGAAGTGCTGCCGCAGCACTTAACCCTGACAGCCCCCGATTGCTACGAACGCCTTGGCACGTTGGCACAGATGAATCCCCCCATTCGGGAACAGGTGCATCAGGATGCCTTGTGGCGGGCTATTCGTGAGGGTGTGGTTGATGTGATAGGATCGGATCACGCGCCGCATACGCTGGAAGAAAAAGCCAAACCGTATCCGCAGACGCCCAGCGGTTTGACTGGTGTACAGACCTTGCTGCCGCTGATGCTGAACCACGTGGCCAACGGCAAACTCAGCCTGCAGCGGCTGGTAGACCTGTTATGCACCAGCCCGCAGCGCGTGTTTGGTATCGCTGGTAAGGGACGTATTGCCCGTGGCTATGATGCCGATTTTACCATTGTGGATTTGAAAGCCAGGCGCGAAATCCGCAATGACTGGATTGCCAGTAAATGTGGCTGGACTGCCTTTGACGGCATGACCGTTACCGGCTGGCCAATCTATACCATTATCCGTGGGCAGATTGTGATGCGTGAAGATACTCTGCTGGCACAACCGGTGGGTGCTCCTGTGCGGTTTGTGGAGACGTTGACACCGAGTCATTGAAGCTTCTCGAAACTTTATTTCGCCCATCCTCTTGCCTTTTATACACGTATAAGGCGATAATATGGATATAAACCCATTATAAAGAGTGCGACATGCAGTTGCAGACCACCTGGTCTGACGCGGGGCG
>JANMDF010000052.1:0-8536 GCA_031376145.1 Alphaproteobacteria bacterium | reverse complement strand
TATTATTAAAACAGTGGCCAATGCACCCAAAAACCCTGCAAAACTAACACAAAGCGATTTTCTTAACTACACACCAGCCAAGCGCAAGCCAGTCTGTGCGACATATCGCACTTATGTTATTTGTGGTGCGCCCCCAAGCACCGGCGGTGGTATTGTTACCCTGCAGGCTCTTAAAATCCTGGAGAAAACCAATCTTTCCGGCCTGAAACCTGACAGTCCTGAAGCCATTCATATTATTACTGAAGCCATGAAGCTGGCTTATGCCGACCGTGACCGCTACCTGGGTGATGCAAACTTCCTGCCCTATGACCAGACTGCTTTACTGGATCCTGCCTATATCACACAGCGCGCCAAACTGATTAATCCGAAAACCTCCATGGGTATGGCTAAGGCTGGTGTTCCTGCTGCGCTAAAACGCTATGCAACAGTGGATTACCGGCAGTTTGAGCCTGTTTCAACGTCACAGATCAGTGTCGTTGATCGGTATGGCAACGCCGTGTCTCTGACCCAGAGTATTGAAAATACGTTTGGTTCCCGTCTGTTTGTTGGTGGATTTCTGTTAAATAACGAACTGACAGACTTTGCCTTTGCGCCTGTTGTGGATGGTAAAAAAGTGGCTAACCGTGTTGCCGTCGGCAAACGCCCGCGCAGTTCCATGTCGCCTACCCTGGTTTTTGATAAGGGTGGCAAGCTGCTGTATGTCCTGGGTTCACCTGGTGGAGCGCGGATTACGCCGTATGTCATCAAAACCCTGGTCAGCCTGTTGGATTGGAATATGCCACTGGATCAGGCATTAAGCAGCGGTCATTACCTGAATCGCAATGCTGATACGGAAGTGGAACAGGGGCGCGTTGATGGCGCGGTGATCGAGGCACTCCGTCGCCGCGGCCATACGGTTGTTGAATCCGTACAAACCAGCGGCCTGAATGTTATTGCTCTGAAAGATGGTGCAATCACCGGGGCTACTGACCCGCGCCGTGAAGGTAAAGCCATGGGCGAATAAAGATTTGTTGTATTTTATATATATGTGTGGTATATTTACAATATTATAAAAGCATAATTTTGTACGATGCCATATATATTCAATGGATACACAACCGTTCTATAACCTTGATGAAGCACACATCACTACGCTGTTTGATGAAACGGTGACAGCCGTAAAAGTTGTGCAGGAATCTGTTGTGCTCTACGCAAATGATGCCATACGTCAATGCGGGGATATTCTGGAAGAGGATATCAGTCAAGAAACCAGATTAAAAACCGGCATTATTCATAAAGGCCTATCTGATTTTTTAGAGAACGCTGATATTATTACACCCGATGATACCATACTCTTTGAAAGCACAGCAATAAGCCAGTCGCGTATTTGGGAACAGGTTGTAGAACTTTCCGATACTGTTTTTAATAAACTTTCAGAAAGCCTCAATTCTGGAGCAGCTGACGCTGCAAAAGATATTGCAGGTGTATTCCACATTGAATTCGATCGACGCAAAGATATGTACAGAGAAATTCTGAACACCTACACCACGGCCTGTGAAGAATCCAAAAATCGGCAAAACGACGCGGAAACAAGAAATTTTATATACAAAACAACAGGCTACGAGATTATATCTGAAGATACGAATACTTCAGCTTTAATGAGCCCGAATGATACTGCTGTTCTACAGAACGTTAACGTTAGCGATATCATTTATGGTAAAGAGAATATAATAACTGAACCTTTACCATTGCGTAGTCAAAACCGTGAAAATGGATATCGCGCGCCATTAAAACCTAATGTGGATGGGATTACCTGCTTAGTACAATCCGTCAGCCTGCCGAAAAATGATATGGAAACAACCATTGTTGCAAATAGCACTATGCCCCCACCCTCTCTAGAAGCATCTTCAGGGATATCGGCAATAGACTGGAGCAAGGGCACAACGAACTCTTGGGCACGTCTCGATGATCAACTGGACGGCGAGTTACACACGCAACCACCGCCTGACATTCCAGCTGTACAACAATTATTACTGCAACTCGCCAATGCCCGTGATGGTAAGTTAACTACTGTGGCAGGAAAATAACGCTGAATCAGGCTTTCTCATCTGTCGGCACTGGCCGTGCCGTTACCACTTCATCAATCAGGCCAAACTTTTTGCCGTCTTCCGCACTCATGAAGTTATCGCGTTCCATAGAACTTTCGACATAGGCCAGTTTCTGGCCAGTATGCTTGACATAAATCTGATTAAGACGGGCTTTGAGGGACAGAATTTCCTTGGCATGAATTTCAATGTCCGTTGCCTGGCCTCTGAATCCACCGGAGGGCTGGTGAATCATGATGCGGGAATTGGGCAGGCAGAAGCGTTTACCTTTCGCACCGGCGGTGAGCAACAGCGAACCCATGCTGGCTGCCTGACCAATACAAACTGTTGCCACATCTGGTGAGATGTATTGCATGGTATCATACATGGCGAGACCAGAAGTCACCACGCCACCCGGTGAGTTAATGTACAGATAAATATCTTTTTTCGGGCTTTCTGATTCCAGGAACAGCAGCTGTGCACAGACCAGCGATGAAATGCTGTCGTTCACTGGCCCCACCAGAAAAATGATCCGTTCTTTCAACAGACGCGAATAAATATCAAAAGAGCGCTCGCCACGGGCGGTCTGCTCAATCACCATGGGTACCAGGGTATTATTGAAAACATCCATTGGATCGCGTTCAGAAGTGTACATCATGTTATTCTTGTCCTTTTTTGGTTTTTGGAGCAGCTTTGGCTTTTACCTCTGGCTTTTCATCAGCATCTGCCTCAGTTTTAGGGGCGGCCTTTTTCTTCGCTGGTTTTGCAGGTTTCTCAGCAGCTTCTTCTTCCTCAAGCAATTTTGTGAACGCTTCCAGATCAATAGGAGCGCGTTTCACCTGTACCGTGTCCAGCATGTAATCTGCAATTTTATCTTCATACAATGGTGCACGCACACTTTGAATAGCCTGTGGATTTTTCTCGTAATATTCCATGACCATCCTGGGATTTCCAGACTGGAAGGCCTGACGTAAAATAGCACTGCGCACCTCTTCATCAGACACTTCAATTTTATTGCGTGTGCCAATGTCGGCCAGAATTAATCCCAGTTTTACGCGCCGCGCTGCCAGTGAACGCCATTCGGCATCATGACCGCAGGTTTCACCTTCGGCGTGGTGGTGATCGTGCTCAGAAGACTGTTTTACTGCTTCAAACTCAGCATCGACAAGACTTTGCGGCAGATCAAAGTCAAAAGCACCGTCTAAATGATCCAGCAACCCCATTTTCAAATGGCTGCGTGACATACTGACGTATTCCTGCTGCAGATTCTCCCGAATCTTTGTACGCAGTTCATCGAGTGAGTCAAAGTTGAACTGCTTGGCAAAACCATCGTCAAGGTTTGTTTCTACAGATTCCTCAATGCTGTGCACTTTGATGGTAAACACAGCGTCTTTTCCGGCCAGATTTTTAGCATTGTAATCCTGCGGGAAAACAACGTTTATGTCTTTTTCTTCACCTGCTTTAAAACCGACAATAGCTTCTTCAAAGCCTGGAATCATGCGTTTGCCGCCCAGTATCAGCTTGAAATTCTCGCCTTTTCCGCCATCAAAAGCCACACCACCAACTTTCCCAAGAAAATCAATGGTGACCTGATCACCATTTTTTGCCGCCCGGGCTTTTTTCAAGGGTGCAAAGGTCTGGTTGTTTTCAGCTAGTTTCTTAAGAGATTCCTCTACACGACTATCATCAAGGGCTATTTCGTAGCCGTTTAGCGCAATGGCTTCCAGGTCAATAGTCGGGATATCGGGCAATACGTCTACATCAACGGTGAATTCCAGGTCTTTGCCTTCAGCAAAGGTTTTAATATCCACGGACGGCTGCATAGCTGGACGCAGATTATTGTCGGCAATTGCTTTGCTGGAGGCACGGCGAACTGTTTTATCAAGCACATCGCCTAATACAGATTGACCATAGCGTTGCTTCATTACCGGCAGTGGAATTTTACCCGGGCGAAACCCAGGAACTTTAACGCGGTGGCTTAACTCTGCCAGTTCTATGGCGGTTTGTTCGGCAACCTGCTGTGCGGTAACGGTAACAAGGTATGAACGGCGCAAGCCCTGGCTGGAAACTTCTTTGATCTGCATGGAAAAATTGAAACTCTGTCTGTTAAATGATTTGCGCATCGCTTATACGTCTCTCAACAATGGCAATCAATCGAAAACTGCAGCTGGCGCGATAGAACACCTATGCTATAAATGTTTACATAACAATAACGGAGCAGACATGCAGAAAATAGTAATCTTTGGCGGCACAGGTTTTTTAGGACAGTATATTGTGCGCAGGCTGGCAAAGACTGATGCCGCACTGGTGATTCCAACCCGCCACAGTGAGCGGGTCATGCGCCTGAAACCCCTTGGTTCTGTAGGGCAGATCAGCAGTGTGCCGTTTGGCACTACACTTGCGGATACAGTGCGTGATGCCGATGTGGTCATTAATCTTGTTGGGATTCTTTACGAATCCGGCAAAAGCACGTTTGATCGTGTCCATCACCTGTTTGCCAAAGATCTGGCCGAAGCCTGTACCAGTGTGGATGTGAAAAAATTGATTCATCTTTCGGCTATTGGTGCCAGCGACAAAAGTGATGCCAGGTATGCCAGAAGCAAGGCTGCCGGAGAAGCGGCTGTTCTCAAAGCCTTTCCAACCGCAACCATTCTGCGCCCCAGTCTGCTGTTTGGCCCTGAAGATAACTTCTTCAACCTGTTTGCCCGGATGGCAAGATGGTCACCGGTTCTACCGCTGCCATTGGGGGGGGAAACCAGATTTCAGCCGGCCTATGTTGATGACATCGCCAATGCCGTGGTCAACTGCCTGGACAATCCCGATGCCATGGGTAAAACCTATGAACTTGGTGGGGAAGATATCTATAGTTTCAAGGAAATGCTGCAGCTGATCTGCAAGACATTAAAGGTTGAACGCTACCTGCTGCCCCTGCCAGGTATCATGGCATATCCACAGGCACTGTTGCTGCAGCAACTGCCTAAACCGCTGATGACCCTGGATCAATTGCGCCTGTTGCGATATGATAATGTCGTTAGTGGCTCCCTGCCCGGATTTAAGGATATTGGCATAACGCCGGCGCGGTTGTCGGTCGTACTGCCGACGTATGTATAGGGGTTTCGATTAATCCATTATTTGTTTTACCGGCGAACGCCGGTATCCAGAAATATCACTTTTTGCTGGATTCCGGCTTGCGCCGGAAAAACGCATAGTTCCGCATCACTGCGTAAGTCTTGGTATGACTTAGGCGAGATCTCCCTGTCATCCTGAGCCCCGTATCAAGTACGGGACAGGCTCCGCGAAGGATCTGAATACTATGGGATCCTTCACTTGGTTCAGAGCCTGTCCTGAGATAAACGAAGGAATGACAAAAGCGTCGTATGAATCGTTAAAAATATGTAAATTACTGTTGAATTTTGGCTGGCTTTTTGTTAACATCCAAGTAAGGAGTGAGCAACATGGTAACAACAGTAGAAAAAAAAAACCGATTTCAGCGATTTATTGAGGGTGGAGAACGATTTGCTTCCCGTCTTGAGAACACACTTAATGCTGCCGCACTGCCTTTTGAACGCACAGCAACGCAGGTTGATAATTTTTTTGAGAAACGCACTGTTGCCAAAGCGGCAAAAAAAGAAGCCTGGGATCAGACATACGATGCCTCGTTTGGTAAATATAAAAAGGCGTCTAACGCCTTTGCTATTGTTACTGGTATTGCAGCAATAGGCTTAATGTTTACACCGCTTGGCTGGGGTGCACTTGCGGGCTGGGCAGCAATAAACGGCACCGCCGCTCTTGCCGCCAGAGCCATTCCTACGATGAAAGCTTTTGGTGCCGGTAACCGCGCCAAAAGGAAAGCGATTGCAGACCTGGAGCCTACCCTAAAAGAAAACACCGCCGCCATCGATCGCGCTTATGAGAATAATTTATTCAATACCCCTGCGACTGCGGCATTAACCAGTAGTCTTGAGAAATCTCCTATTGAATTTATCTATGCTGGTGCCCGGGAAAAAGGCGTCATCTTTGGTGAAGGCAAGGCTGTACTGGTTGATGGCATTGCGCAATTATCACAGGATGCACAGGAAAACCTTGGAATCGGCGGCGGGGTTGTCGGTCAGCAATCTGGCGCGATACGCTTTGCCCTCAATAAACATGATCCGTATGCCCTGGTTGATGCGGCCTATGGAGGTTTAGGCTTCAGCCGTGAAGTTGACATGCAGTGGAAACACGTTGGTGCGGAAGAAACTCAGACGATACGTGATCGTTTGCACACTGCGCAGACCCGTAGTGCCGCGCCTGCATTATCTGGAGCATTGGATGACGCGCATGCATTAATGTTACGACAGCGTGTGGCCATTGAGCAGGAGTGTTCATTTTTAAGGGTGAAGTTTAATGGCGATAATCTACAGGTTGCGCTGCCAGCATCAGGGCGTGACCGCGTCATTTTGGATGAGGTGGGGGTTGAAACATACTCTTCATCTCCAAGAGTAGAGTTTGCGAATAATCTACAGGCGGCAGTTCTCGGCAATTTAACCGAAAAATACGGTACACAAACGGCCGCTGGCGGTAAGCAGCTTGACCAGCAGGCATGCCTGCGGATGCAGCGCGACTATGCAATGGGTAAAATTGATACCCACGTTTCCATTGCTGATGGAGATGCAATTGTTGAAAATGTGCTGTTGAAGATTGCCAAAAATTCCGGTGGTATTTCTGCTAGTACTACGGGTATTGCCTTCCTGCCAGCTGCTGACCTAGCTGCCTGGAAGCAAAATTACACAGATGCCATAGATACAGTGCGCCAGGATTTTGCAACGACTGCCATCAGTTACTTTGAAGCACTGCAGGAATCTGAAAATCCGGCGTTAAGTGATTCTGAAAAACAGCTGATTTTGAATGCTGCCAATGCCGCCCAAGTAGAGATTCAAAGCATAGGTAGTTATCTGCAAAACAATGTGCCGTACCATGCAGAAATTCGGGAAGAACTGGCTGGAATCCTGCAGCAGTCCATGCGATCTGTTGAGGCTGGCACTCCTGGTGTGCCTACCCCAGTAGACGCCTGGAATATCAATGCAATGTTAAATGGGCATTCTGCAGCAGCATAATTTCCGGGTATGGTGACCGTGTTACGGTAATGGCCGTGATCCCCAGCCTTGCAGTTCAGCATTGCGCTGTACGTCTATGGTCAACCGCCCAAACTGCCCGGTCTTCATCTTCAACGTCCCAGCCTGCTGCGCGGCAGCATAAGCCCCTGGCACCTGGTGTAAGAAATAGCGCAGAATCCCGTTGCTGCTGATCACCACCACGGTGCGTTCGCTGTCATCCAACCACTGTGCAACGATACGGTCATACAGGGATGCAATGCGGTTACTGACCTCTGCCTCGCTGTCGCCCCAGTTTCCCTGCTCCCTGGCCGGAAAAATACCGTGCTCACTCCAGTTGTGTAAAACATCCACGCCATAACGGGCGGTAATTGCTTCACTGGTTTTACCACCCCAGTCGCCATAATCCAGCTCATCCAAAGCTGGCTCCACCACGATGGGTGCGCATTGATAGTCATAGGCAGCAAGCAGCTTTTCAACGATGATCGCCGCATACTGCTGGGTACGCTTTAAGGTACTGCAATAAATCGCTGCAGGCTTAATGCCCTGCGCAATAAAGTGCGTGGCCATAGATTCTGCCTGCTGCATACCACTGGCCACCAGTGGCAAATCTTCGTTCTTCCCTATCCAGGTGACGGCATCACCCGGTGCAAAGGTATTGCCATGGCGACAGAGATAAAGGCTCAGCACACGAACACCCTCACCCAACCCTCTCCCTTGAGGGAGAGGGAGAAGAAAGAAAACCCTCTCCCCCTTGGGGAGAGGGTTGGGTGAGGGGTAAAATGTGCAGTTATGTACTTCATTCAGGTATAATCAACTCCCCCTCAACCGCAATAATATCCTCAACAACTTTTACATCCTCTGGACTGTCGACGGACGCATGCGTGCGCCCTTGATAATCCACCGGTACGACATGAATGGGCAGGCCATTTTCCAACGCCCGCAACTGTTCTAACCCTTCCAATGCCTCCAGGCGACTGGTCGGTAATGCGCACAGCTGGCGCAGTACGGGCACACGATAACCATACAGGCCAATATGCCGCCAGACGGGTGTCATTCCACCCACTTCCGGCTTGCGCACAAAGGGAATAATATTTTTAGAAAAATACAGGGCGCGGTAGTGATCATCAAACACCACCGTTGTACCGCTGGCCGGTGTGTGTTTCTTGCTGTCGATCAGTTGCTGCAGGGCTGTCGCTGTCAACTGCACCGCAGGGGTCACAATGCCAATATCCGGCTGTTGCAGCCGGTCAACCATCGCCTGCAACACCCATGGCGGGGTTAAGACGGCATCACCCTGAAAATTCAATACGGCATCCACCCCTGCCAGCTGTTCCAAAGCCGCAAGGCACCGCTCACCACCATCGCGGCAGCTGTCTG
>JANMDF010000026.1:0-4574 GCA_031376145.1 Alphaproteobacteria bacterium | reverse complement strand
ACTTAAGGTAGAAGCGAATACTATCCTGTGGAAAAATTCTACGAATTCTACTATTAATAATAAATACTGGAGTTCTTATGTCAGCATCTACCGCAGCCTCGCTGGCAGCATTACAGATTTTTGCGCAAACACCCGCATCTGGTACCCCCGCACAACCTGCCGGTGACATCAGTAAGTATGCGGTTGAAAGCATTTGTGCCAATCCGTTTTCGAGAGAAAAAATAGTCGTTATCGGCAATAATGATGCAACAGGTGCTAAAGAAGCCATCATCCTGACCAACAACGGTAAAACACCGGTCATTGGTGACATAGAACACGATACTGGCGGGACAATCTGTACCGACGTTACAAACTTGATGCAGGGTTTAGCAAAACAGGAACAGGTATTGTATCAGCAGAAAAAAATTACACAGCCCGTTTACACACCAACGACAGTGTTCTGCCCAACGACACCAGGAAAGAATACGAAAGGGCAAGGAGTGTTCGTAGGTCGTATTCCAGCGTCGGATAACGCGGCGCTGGGTAAAGGATCAGCACCTGCTATTGAATCTCGGGGATACCAACCGGATCAGGATAACACGGACTCCCTGTTTCCAACCATGGTAACGGCGGCTTTTGTTGTACGTGATGGTGCTGTAACGGACCATATCGTTGATAATACCACTTTTCTTCAGTCAGAACAGGGCGGTACAGAAGCAATTGCAGGCCTTACCGACATTCTGAATCAGGGGATAAAAGCCGACGTTTGCGGTATCTGGCCGAGTCTGGAGCGTGACGATAATAATCCTGTACCTCCGGCAGATACGCCTGATGTACCTTTACAACAACAGCACCAACCGTTAAACCCAGGCCAAGTGGTTGCGTTGCAACTTGGGCGCGATAGAGTCTTATCCTGAAACATTCGTCTGGCCTGCCACCCGAAGCCCGCAGGGCGTAGGGTGGTGGAGCCAATCGGGATCGAACCCCTGCGCCGTCAGGCGCAAGAGATAAGCTGTCGTCGTTTCAGGGGCTGATGTATTGCTGGTATTTAATGAAAATGGTGGAGCCAATCGGGATCGAACCGACGACCTCTTGCATGCCATGCAAGCGCTCTCCCAGCTGAGCTATGGCCCCCCATATTGCGCCAGGCTGGGTGCCTGACGCAGAAAAAACACTATTCTATTTTACTCTTTGATGGTGCCTCAATATCACTGGCAACATCATCATCACCCAGTTCATCGGTATCTTCGATAAACGGGGCATCATCGTCAGCACCAATATCATCTTCAATGAGGATGTCATCGGCAACATTGGACATGTCGCCTGACGTATCATCATACACCACACCACGTTTTCCGCCCTTTATTTCTTTTTCGTCATCAGCACCGAGGCGTCGACGTGAGCGCAGGATGGATTCAGGACTGAATGTGGCCGAACACTTCGGGCATATGACAGGATCTTTTTTCAGATCGTAAAAGCGGGCACCACAACTCTGGCAAGTGCGTTTTATGCCCCAATCTGCTTTAGCCACGCGCCATTCTCCTTGAACAATACTTCTTATTTACGCTAGAGGGTGGTGATTAAAGAAATATCGCCAGCAGTCAAGAGGATTTTCGTGCCAGTATCTCTGCAATCCATCCGTGTTTCCAGAATCAGCGGCACAATTGCCGTCCCGGGGGATAAATCTATCTCGCATCGTGCTCTGATGCTGGCAGGGATGGCAGTGGGCAAAAGTCAGATTACCGGATTACTGGAAGGCGAGGATGTGCTGCATACAGCAGCGGCATTACAGCAGATGGGTGTGCAGATTACCCGCAGGCAGGCATTCTGGGAAGTTAACGGTGTTGGAGTGGGTGGACTGCAGGAACCGGATGATGTGTTGCAGATGGGCAATTCTGGTACCAGCACGCGTTTACTGATGGGGCTGGTGACACCCTATGAATTTACCACGTTTTTTACCGGCGATGCCAGTTTGCGCCGCCGTCCGATGCAGCGGGTAATCACACCATTGCAGCAGATGGGGGCAACGTTTACCAGCCGGAGCCAGGCGCGGTTGCCGCTGGCCATGACGGGTGCAGGCGATGCGTTGCCGATCACCTACACATTGCCTGTTGCCTCAGCGCAGGTAAAATCTGCCATTCTGCTAGCAGGACTGCATACCGTGGGCGCAACAACAGTGATTGAACCCGAACACACCCGTGATCATACCGAGCGCATGCTGCGACACATGGGGGCGCAGGTTGATGTAGAGGATACGCCGAATGGTCTCCGGGTGACGGTGCAGGGCTATCCAACCTTACAGACGGTAGATATGCAGGTGCCAGGGGATCCGTCTTCGGCAGCGTTTCCTATGGTAGCAGCGGTACTGGCCGCTGAAGGAGATATTATGCTGACCGGTATCTGTCTCAATCCGTTACGTACCGGACTCATGCTGACGCTGCAGGAAATGGGTGCAGACATCAGGATTGTAAACAGTCGCGATGTGGCCGGTGAAACGGTTGGGGATGTGGTTGTTAAGGCCAGTAGCTTGAGCGGTATTAATGTCCCTGCCGAACGCGCACCCAGCATGATTGATGAGTATCCTATCCTGGCTGTGGCAGCCGCCATGGCAACAGGGACAACAACCATGCGGGGATTGAAGGAATTGCGGGTGAAGGAAAGTGACCGTCTGACGGCGGTGGCTCTTGGTCTTAAAGCCTGTGGCATCAACATTGTCGTTGATGGTGATGATCTGATTGTTACTGGTACATGCGGTAAGGCTCCGACTGGTGGCGCGCTGATTCAGGCTAATCTGGATCACCGTATGGCCATGGCCTTTCTGGTCATGGGTATGGTGACCGAGCAACCAGTGATTATTGATGATGCCAGCAGTATTCAGACCAGTTTTCCGGGATTTGTTACCCTGATGAACGGCCTTGGCGCACAGATTACCCCCCATGTCTAAACCATTTGTGCTCACCATTGACGGGCCGGCGGGTGCCGGTAAGGGGACAGTTGCCAGAATACTGGCGGTGCGTCATAATTTTGCCTATCTGGATACAGGTATATTATATCGTGCGGTTGCCGCCAAAGCCCTTGCGCAGAAAACCGATAATTACGCAGCGGTTGCCGCCGGATTACAGCCCATAGATTTACAGGCTGAAAACTTACGCGATCCAGAAATCACCGCGCAGGCATCCATTGTGGCAGCTATAGCCACGGTGCGTGCCGCTCTGTTGCAATGGCAACGTGATTTTGCCGCACATCCACCCGATGGAAAAGCGGGCGTTGTGCTGGATGGCCGGGATGCTGGTACGGTGGTCTGCCCAAATGCCGATGTTAAAATTTTTCTGACCGCCAGTCTTGCAGAGCGTGCCAGACGCCGCTGGCAGGAACTGCAGGCCAGCGGCAGCCTGGTAACACTGGAGGCAGTGACCGCTGATATGGCAACGCGTGATGCCCGCGACAGCAGCCGTGCCAGCGCGCCATTGATTCCTGCTCTTGATGCGCATACTATTGACACCAGCAATTTTACGATAGAACAAGTGGTGACGGCGGTGCAGCACCTGCTGCAAGTGCATAAAAATCACACAACTGGTGCTTGATTTTGCAGATTATCTGCTGTAAGTGTTGCGTCCTTTTGCATCTGCAAAATTGTACATAACCCGTGCCAGTGTTACCACCGGCCGCGCTTCGGCATTCCGCCGCATGGCGTGGCGGACATTATCTGGCACACACATAACAGGATATAACACAACCATGAGTTCAGCTACCGCCGCCCGTATCGGGGAAGAAAATTTCGCAGACCTTCTAGATGAATCCCTGGGTAAAGAAGGGTCTATTGAGGGGGCGGTATTGCGGGGAACCGTGGTCAACGTTACCGATGATTTTGTGATCGTTGATGTGGGTTTGAAGTCCGAAGGCTTTATTTCCATTCGTGAATTTTCGGTAAGCAGTGAGGCCAAAATTCCGGAAATTGTCGATGAAGTTGACGTATTTTTTGAGCGTTACGAAGATCGCAATGGCCAGCTGGGTCTGAGTCGTGAAAAAGCCCGTCGTGAAGAGTCCTGGGTTGAATTGGAAAAAGCACATAATGATGGTATTCCAGCCAAAGGCACCATTTTTGGTCGCGTAAAAGGTGGTTATACGGTTGATCTGAGCGGTGCCATAGCCTTTCTGCCTAACAGCCAGGTGGATGTGCGCCCGATTCGTGACATTACCCCGCTGATGGGTGTGGAACAACCATTTCAGATTCTGAAAATGGATCGCAAGCGCGGCAATATCGTTGTCTCCCGCCGGGCGATTATGGAAGAATCCCGTGCCGAAGCCCGTTCTGACTTCGTGTCCAATCTGCATGAAGGCCAGGTTCTCAAAGGCATTGTTAAAAATATTACCGATTACGGCGCCTTTATTGATCTGGGTGGCCTGGATGGCCTCCTGCACGTTACGGATATTTCCTGGAAACGCATCAATCATCCTTCAGAAGTCCTGCAGATTGGCCAGAACGTTGATGTTCAGGTGATCAAGTTTAATCAGGAACAGCAGCGTATCTCTCTGGGAATGAAGCAGTTGATCAGCGATCCATGGCAGGCCGTTGAAGGTCAGTTCGTTATTGG
>JANMDF010000002.1:0-6260 GCA_031376145.1 Alphaproteobacteria bacterium | reverse complement strand
CACAACGCCTTCAACGCCGCCGGCAAGCGCACCAACGGTTCAGAAGAATACTACCGTGAAAACAGTAGAAATTACTGAACAAGGTGGCTGGGGGCTGGGGGCATTACAAGAAACTGCTGGGATGTCTCCTGCACAAGCAATGCAAGTCGTTGAGTTGCATAAAAAGAATGGTGCTATCAACCTTGACGAGGTTCCTGAAGGGACAGTTATACGTCGAGATGGTAACACTACAAGCGTGGTTATGCCGGACAATAAGGTGATTGAGCTGCTCCGTGTGGGGCAATTAGTGGGTACAGCGAACAGTGGATGAAAGTCAGCTATGGCTGTGCAATATTATCTGGCTACCAACTACGCTGCATCATGCCGGATTTATTCCGGCATTCATTCATAACAGGACTTACGCAGAACACAGATTGTCATTCTGAACGAAGTGAAGAATATCAATGCTCTAAGAGATCCTTCGCTTTGCTCAGGATGACAAGGGGCTTTTGCAGAGGTTCCTATAATTCCCGTAACGCGTCTGGTGAAACAATTCCACGCTCCGTGATCAGGGCGGTGACCAGGCGTGCTGGTGTCACATCAAAAGCATAATTGACGGTATTAACCTGTGGTAGTGTGATGCAGACTTCCATGGTCGTTCCATCGGTATGAGTCCCCAGAATGTGGGTAATTTCCCGGGCACTACGCTGCTCGATGGGAATTTCACGCAGACCATCCATGACTGTCCAGTCAATAGTCGGGCTTGGTAGTGCCACATAGAATGGTATATTATTATCCTTTGCCGCCAGGGCTTTCAGGTAGGTGCCAATCTTATTACACACATCGCCCTGCGCTGTTACCCGGTCTGTGCCCACAATACACAGATCTACCAGTCCATGCTGCATCAGGTGGCCACCGGTATTATCGGCAATGAGGGTAAAGGGCACACCATGCTGTTGCAGTTCCCATGCGGTCAGACTGGCTCCCTGGTTGCGTGGGCGGGTTTCGTCAACGTACACATGCACCGGTAGTCCCGCATCATGCGCCATGTAAATAGGTGCCAGTGCCGTACCCCAGTCCACCGTTGCCAGCCAGCCGGCATTGCAATGCGTCAGAATATTAAGGGTACTACCGGTCGGTTTTGCATCCAGATGCTGGCGGAACAATTGCAAGCCATGCTGCCCTATAGCCTCGTTAATGGCAACGTCTTCATCGCAAATTCGGGCAGCACATTGAAACGCAGCGCTTATTCTGGCTCCCCCGTGTAACGGTAGTGCTGAATTTTTAACAGCATCCAGTGCCCATTTTAAATTAATAGCGGTGGGGCGTGTGGCCAATAGCGCGGTGTACGCCTGCTCAAGGTTGGTAGTGCTTGTGTCGTCGCGCAACGCAAAGCACAGGCCATACGCGCCCACCGCACCAATCAGCGGTGCACCCCGCGTCCACATATCCTTAATGGCGATTGCAACGTCACTGAGCGTATGCAGTTGCACAAAGCGCAACTCAAACGGTAGCCAGCGTTGATCAATAATGGTAATACTATCCTGGCCACTGGCAGTCACGGATCGGTAGTGCATCCCGTCGATTTTCATAGAACTACCTCCTGCAGTGGAATGTCAGCAAAGCTCGCGCCACAAAGTATATCATCCGCAAAAGGCTTGCTCTGTTTGCGATCCAGGCCAAAAATCTGCCACCCGGCCTTGCGTGCCGCCAGGAGTTCTTTAGGCATATCGGATAAAAACAGAATGTCTTGCGCCGCAAGGTTCAGATGATCGGCGATTTTTTCATATGAGGATACTTCAGTCTTGCCGCCAATGGTGGTGTCAAAATAGCCATTGAACAACCCCGTAATATCCCCGGCACTGGTATGACCAAAAAGCAGTTTCTGTGCCTGGATTGAGCCGGAAGAGTACACATATAGATCAACGTCTGCCGCATGCCAGTGTCGCAGCGCAGGGAGTACGTCCTCATAGATATGGGCAGTAAAGATGCCACGCGCATACCCTTCCTGCCAGATCATCCCCTGAATGGCTTTTAACGGCGATATTTTACGATCCGCTTCTGCCCAGGCCTGCAATACGGTGATACAATCTTCCACATCCGCATGCGGCGTCATGCCGGCTTCTTCACGAACCGCCTGCAATGCCCGTACAACATCGGGGTGCAGATGATGCTGACGCACAAACAGCGGTAGTTCCTTTGAGGCATAAGGGAAGAGCACCTTATGCACAAAGTCAATGTCGGTGGTAGTGCCTTCAATATCGGTGACGATTGCCTGAATCAGGCAATTATGATGCAAGAGTGTCATAGATTGGAAATCTTTCTGCGATACGATCACCAGTAAACTGCGCCACCCAGCCCTCGGGATTGGTGAACAATCGAATGGCGGTAAAGCTAGGGGCATCCCCCATATCAAACCAATGTCGCGTGTTGGCGGGAACAGATACCAAGTCACCGGCAAAACAATGCAGTGCCAGTATTTCAGCATCGATATGCATGTAAAAAATGGCATCGCCCTCGACAAAAAACCGCACTTCATCTTCCGCGTGCCGGTGCTCATTTAAAAATTTTGCACGCAACATCGCCTTATCCGGATGGGTCGGGTACATGCGGATCACATCGGCAGTGACGTAGCCGCCGTTGGCTTTAAGATCGGCAATTTCTGGCGCGTATGCACCCAGAATATCGTCCTGCGTTGCATCAGCTGCAAGATGTTGACGCACTGGCCATTGTGCAAAGGCCACGCCGTCACGCTGCAGGCGGGCGGTAATTGCCGCCGGTTCATCAAGGCGCGTATGCACCGCATCTGGTTGGTGTTCATGGAAAATATGTAAAACGGTCATGAGGCGACTATAAAGCCGTTTCGAATCCTGCAAAGAATTTTCTTGCAAACCTTGCATAATGTCTGTATGTCCGCCATAGTTTATAGATAACTCTGTACTGATGTACCGGCTGTATAGTTCAGCCAGATCTTTTTTCAGGTCTCACCTTTCACATTTGTCCATGGGTTACATGCCGCTTTCAG
Organism: Alphaproteobacteria bacterium; assembly: GCA_031376145.1. GTDB lineage: Bacteria > Pseudomonadota > Alphaproteobacteria > JAJTHO01 > CANGXP01 > JANMDF01. The sequence goes on along the minus strand of JANMDF010000002.1, from coordinate 3,256 downwards.
CAGCCCATGGGTGTGTTTTTGCATGCCATATCGTGTCTGTATCGGGCGGAGGGTGTTTTGCCCTGAACTCCGCATGGCCATGGTGGCCGTGCGTGTACGGTGATGATCAAAAGGATATTTTCACACATGACACAATTTGCAACATTCGGCTTGCCCGAAACCCTGCTGGCTGCCTTGAAAAAAATCAATTTCAATGAGCCGACCCCGATTCAGGCACAATCGATCCCCTTTGCTCTGGAAGGCCGGGATATTCTGGGCTCAGCAGCAACGGGTACTGGCAAAACCGCCGCTTTTGCCATTCCGCTCATTACCCACTTGATGAAATCCCCGCAAAGCGTGGCGCTGATCATGACACCAACCCGCGAACTGGCAACGCAGGTGCTGGCCACCATGCAGCCACTCTTACACGGTCAGCGCGATATTAAAACCGCCTGTCTGATTGGTGGTGAATCCATGGGGCGCCAGCTGTCACAGCTAAGCCAGCGGCCACGCCTGATTGTCGGCACGCCTGGACGCATCAACGATCACCTGGGGCGCGGATCCCTGCGCCTTGGTCAGGCGGATTTTCTGGTGCTGGATGAGACAGATCGGATGCTGGATATGGGTTTTGGCATTCAGATTGAAAAAATCATTCCACAAATGCGCGAACAACGCCAGACATTGATGTTTTCGGCAACAATGCCTGCACCAATCGTCAAGATGTCGGCAAAATACCTGGTGAATCCAGAGCGCGTATCTGTGGGCAATTCCAATAAACCGGCTGTCAATATTAAACAGGAAGTGGTGCAGACTTCCGAGGCTGACAAGTACAACGTCCTGGTGGCACAGCTGGGCAAGCGTGAAGGTTCCATCATTGTGTTTGTTAAAACCAAGTTTGGTGCGGATCGTCTGGCACAGAAGCTGAGCAAAGCCGAACACAGCGCCGATGCTATTCATGGTGATCTGCAGCAGCGTCGCCGTGACCGCGTGATTCAGGGATTCCGTGACAAGCAGTATCGCATTCTGGTGGCTACCGATGTAGCCGCCCGTGGCCTGGACATTCCGCACATTGAGCATGTCATCAACTATGACCTGCCACAGTGTCCAGAAGACTATATTCACCGCATTGGCCGTACCGCCCGTGCCGGCGCGGAAGGGGAGGCTGTAAACCTGGTTACGCCAGCGGATCAACCAAAGTGGCGGGCGATTACCCGCTTGATTAATCCAGATGCCCATCAAGGCCATGGCAATGATGATCAACGCCCACGCAACCATGCGCCTGCCAAAAAACGCTTTGGTGGTGCTGGTAAGCCAGGTGGTTTCGGTGGCAAAAAACCGGATGGCTTCAAGGGTGGCTTTAAGGGCGGATTCAAACCACGCCAAGGTGGTGCTAATCAGGGCAATCGCGCACCAAAGGCTGTTGCCTGACAAGCAAAGGCGCAAGCAGACAGCAAAAAACCCGCCTGAATATCAGGCGGGTTTTTCGTTGGTTTTGGCATAATTAAGGATAATTAGAAAAATGCAGGGCTACTCTTTCAGGCCATTGCTTCCATAATCAGTGTACTTCTTTATGAACGTCGCATTCTCAAGCCGGTAAAATATCTGATCGGGATCCGCTGGTATCAGGCGCAGTGTGCCGGTTATCAGGATGGGATCAGAAGTCAGCGGAAACGGTTTGCTCGCCAGGGCTTCAACCACCATGTTGGGTGGGGCATGGTAGTGCAAAGGGCAGTTGGGCGGGTAGGGGCCAACCAGGTAAACGGTGTCAGCAGTGTCTGTCTCCACCGGGAATATATAACCCAGAATTTTTACAGGTTTTTCATGATAATTCAGAATATCCTGACTGAAAACAGGGGTCACTTCAAAAGTATACCCATCAGCAAGATCAATGCGCTGGGCATGGCTTTTGACACCCTCAAAAATAGCCCATGACAGGGCACCGTCTTTGACGGCAATCGGTTTGCTGAAAGTGTCTTCATCCCCGCGTTGTTGCCTGGCGTAGTCCAGAATAGACTGTGGAGGTTTTTGAGGGGCGGCAGGTTTTTCTTGAAAGAATACACCGTAGACACCGCCAATAATGACCAGCAGGGCAATCAACAATCGTTTTGCATATTCGGCACGCATTGCATGGCAGTATACCACATTGATGTGGGCGATAACAGCCTACTGCAGATAATATTCCAATGTAGAAACCACCCGGACTTTTTTATCAATGACTTCGTTTTCCTGGGCACCGCCACTATTGTCGCTATCGACAGCATCCCTGGCTACAATGCTGAACACACCCTGCGAAGCACGCCGTAAATTGCCCAGGGTAGTGCCAGCCTGAGTAGCAAACTCACCGGCAGCAGAGCGGGCGTTTTTGGTAGCAGCGGCAATCATCTCCGGCTTAATATCGTTGAGCCTTGTGTAAAAATAGTACGGGCCTCCGGATTCGGCAAGGACGATCCCCTGTTTGATCAGTTCGCCCTTACGGCGGCTGGCGTCTTCCACCAAACGTACCTGCGCGGTGCGGACAGTGATGTTGGCACTTAAAATAAAGCGATTGTTATCAATCTCACCGCTGCGGTATTGCTGTGCCAGTTGATCCACTACAGACAGGCGACCCATCAGGATTTCATCGTTCTTGAAACCCTTGTCGGTCAGGAAAGTAAGAATCGCCTTTTGATCAGCCTCAATTTTACTGACCACATCCGCCAAAACATTGCCGGCAGCAGTAAAGGTGATGGGGAAGGTGGCGACATCGGCCTCAACATATCGTTCCGCAAGGCCTTTGACGGTCACAATACGATCCGCCATGCGGGACTGTACCAGGCCAGTGCCAACATGGTAGCCAAGGGCAGAAAGTCCGAGCGTGAGGAGGAGGGAGGAGGCAATGAGGTGGTAACCCTTGATCATAACACGCACCCTTATTTAAATCTGAAGGTAATACGGCCTTTGCTCAGGTCATATGGGGTCATTTCCACGGTGACTTTATCACCGGCCAGTACGCGGATACGATTCTTACGCATCCGGCCAGAAGTATGTGCCAGTACAACGTGGCCGTTTTCCAGTTTGACTTTAAACATAGCGTTAGGGAGCAGTTCTTCAACGGCACCGGTAAATTCAATGAGGTCTTCTTTGGCCATGCTGTCGTGTGTATCCTGAAATATCTAACGTGTTTGCGCACCATAGTCATTATTTTGCAATAGCAAAGCAAAAAATTCGCCGTATAGAATGCAGTGAACGAAAAGCGTTGGTAAGATTTTAAGTCTGGATAGCCACGGCTGCGCCTCGC
>JANMDF010000319.1:0-11742 GCA_031376145.1 Alphaproteobacteria bacterium | reverse complement strand
CTATCGAATCCCCAGCGAAGGCTGGGGTCTATCGTTCGATAGCGTAAAATCGTAGTAAGGTTTTATAGTGTGATTGAAACCAGCATCAAATGATGCTCTATCCTGTGCATTATGGAGAATACCCCATGCGTACCACCGTTTCCCTTGACGATGCACTTGTAGCGCAAGCACAGGCTTTTACCGGATTGAAGGAAAAAAGTGCTTTGATTGATGAAGCGTTGCGCGCCCTCATTCAACGTGAAAGCGCACAGCGACTTGCACGCCTTGGTGGCACAGAACCGCACCTTAAATCCGTGCACCGTCGCCGTATCGATCCGCAGCAATGATCCTGGTTGACACTTCGGTTTGGATTGATCATCTACGCAACAACAATCTCAACATGTATAAAAATTCACTTGCCCTGCCCTGCCATCAGATTAGGGTACTGCTACACATCAACCCTTGAAAGGTTATTCTTATGTATCAGCTGTATTATTCTCCAGGTGCCTGCTCACTGGCCGTCCACATCGCGTTAATCGAATGCGGCGCACAATTCACCCTGATGGATGCGTCCATTCAGGCGGGCAAAACCCAATCGCCTGAATTTTTGAAAATCAATCCCCGTGGTCAAGTGCCAGTACTGGTTGAAGATGGCAAAGCCATGACCGAAGGCGGTGCTATCCTCGCTTACCTGTGTGACAAACACAAATCCGCCCTGCTGCCACAAAGTGGTTGGGAACGCGCACAGGCGTTGCAATGGCTGATGTTTGCCAACAGCACAATGCATCCCGCCTATAGCAAAGCCTTTGGTCTGATGCGCAATCAAGACAAAGTTGGCGCGGCTGAATTCCAGCAAATGACCATGGAACAGATCAACGGTCTGTGGGCACATGTGGAAAATAAACTGCAAAACCAAAGCTACCTGTGTGGCGAGCAGTGCACCATTGGTGACATTCTGTTGTGCGTGATTGCCAACTGGTCTGGCTACTTTGGCGATGCTATCCAGATCGGCGGTAAAACCAAAGCCATGTTCCAGCGCGTTATTGCCCGTCCAGCCTGCCAGCAGGCCATGCAGGCAGAGCATGTGGAATATAAAGCGGCGGCGTAATGTTGGATGCGCGCAAGAACAGTTCAGGCTGTTCTTGCCGTGTTCTTACCAAGCATTGTTTTTAATATATCAATCGGTAATTCCTGCGGCACGATGCGGCTGGGTCTGTTCTCCCCGTAGGTTAATGGCTCAATCTTGCTACCATTCTGCAAACAATCAAACACGGTAAAAACATTGATGTAAGGGAATGCACCGAAAAACGTATATTGAGGTGATGTGTGCAAGCGATACCCTTTTGAATGATGCTTTTGAGCTTGCCGCGATACATTTTGCGCCCAAACGATAGGCGTTTTGCAAAAAGTGCGCGTGAATGTTTATTGTGTTTTATCGAGATTGAAATTAGCAAATAAACGCTCCCCATAAACTGGCGAGGTGCGTCAAATATCGCCGCTGTTATCTTCAAAGGTTTTCACGAAGCTAAGTATTTTTTCCGTAACTCTGTCTATAATTTTTCTGCGCTGCAGGATTTTTGGTTTTTCCGTTAGGCTGTTATAAACGTTGTCACTTAAAGGGAGTCGGCCTGAGAAATTATATTCAGCGATAATCTTTGAAACTTCAGAAGCAATTAAATTTTCATTATTGCACAGGGCATCAAATGCTTTTGTTTGCTCCTCTTTCCAATACGTTGAAAATTTCTCCTGTACTTTATCCCCTGTGGCGATAGCGGGAAGATGTTCATTGATAAATTTTTCAATGAGTTCCTTTTTGCTACGCAGTTGCGCCTGTGAACCCAATAAATCCATGATGATTTTGCGTTGTTGCTGCGCATCATTACGCACGTTTTCATCAGGACTGTTTTCTTTATCCTTCAAGCCTGCCAGTAAATTGAGAATATACGCAACGTTGATTTCATCTTGCTGGATATGCGATCAATCAACCGGCTCTCGATTTGATGCTCAAGAACCGCCCTACTCCAACCATTTTGAATAGTTTTTTCGATGTACCACAGGCGCTGTTTGGGGTCTTTAATCTTGTCCAGCAACACACAGTTATGGAACCACGGAATTTGTCCAGCAAGCTGCTGGACAATTTGCTCGTCTGGGTAAGCCTCAGCAAAAGCACGCATGTAAAGCAGGTTTGTGCGGGAAAATCCCTTCATAAGGGGAAATTCTTTGCGTAAATCCTTGGAAATCTGTTCGATGACTTTAGCACCCCACCCCTGCTGCTGCTGACGGGTGAGGATTTCACGGCCAATATGCCAATAGAGCAGGATCAGCTCATGGTTGACCGCTAGCGCGGCTTTGACCTGCGCCGTGCGAATGCGCTGTTTTATATCCGTTAAAAATGCGTCGTAGCCTGCAAAGCCCGACAGAGAGCCAGTCATATCTCTACCCTTTCGTTCTCTGTACTATATACGGCTTGTGTTTGCAGGCGGCAAGAGAGTCGGTGGATAAGTATTGATTATTAAGGCGCTTTAACAATATACGCCGCCTAGTCTCTAGCAAGATCACACTGTAGATAGCCAAGCGCGGCCAGTTCATTAAGCAGCCTAGTGCGGGTGTGTTCCGAAATCTGACTCTGTTGAGCCAGATCTTGTGCTCTGAAATCTGTTTTTTGTTCTTCTGGTGCTGCTAAATATGCCTCCACGAGATAGCTCAAAAGCGCAGATTCACTAACATTTAGTGAAACAGATTTTTCTTGTAAGAAAGCATGAGAACTTTCGTCTAAAGCACATGTGGTCAAGGCTTTATGGTTCTCTTTAGTTGTAGATTTTTTCCATACAGTCCGAATCTGTTGAGCGAGTTGTTCTGGTGACAAAAAGAGATCATCTTGGTGCGCTATGCTCCAGGCAAGCGTATGTCGAAACACAGCACTGTTTGTGTCCTCTCCAAGTGCTGGTGGACTTTTCACGAGCCTTTGAAGAAGACTTTTCTCCAGTCGAAAGCTATAATTTTGTCTTGTCAAAAAATCTCCATCTATTTTATATATCTAAAATAGATGGAGATTTCTAGCTCTACAATAATTTATTTAGTTGATTTTGATTGATTGTTAGCCATTGTTTTAAAACATTACATTCCTGTTCCGAAATATTATTATTCATAATACTACTACTAATTTCTTCTTGTTGCTCTTCACTTAGATTGTTTCCTCCTTGCAAGGAATATGTTTCAATTTTTGTCATTACTTCTTTGATCGTTACATTGAACTTACGGGCTATACTTAAATCAGAATAATAAAAAGATGAACGTTTTAATTGTGTTCCCCATAAGCTTGGTAGGTTTCTTTGCCGCTTACTTCTGTCTGTTGTGGTTACAAACCATCGGCTAAACGCTTCTTTCAGCTCTAGCCCTCGCCGTTTCAGCTCAATCTGCACCAACGGCAAGCCATTAATCAGCAAGGTTACGTCATAACGGTTTTTATAGCTCCCCTCTATCGCCACTTGCTGGGTAACTTGGTATTCATTTTGGCACCAATGTTCCATTTCCAGAAATTGCAGGTACAGCGAGCTGCCATCATCACGGGTTAGGTGGTATTTATCGCGCAGGGTTTTGGCGCGGTCAAACACGTTGCCCTTATCAAGATGATTCAGCACCTTGTCAAATTCGCTTTCCGAAAGCTGCACCTTATTATGCTTTTCAAGCTGGCGTTTCAGGTTGGCAAGCAACGCCCGTTCATCGGGAATAGCCACGCGATCATAACCAAGGTTATCAAGGCGGGAAAGGAGGACGGCTTCTAGTTCGGCTTCGGTTTGGGGTTTAGTCATTTTTTGTCATGCTTTTATTGAACGATTCACCCCTGAAGGCAAGCTATGTCATACTGTAACACAAGTTTATCGGCTGTCACCAAGGTTAAAGATTCGCTTTTTGCTTGTGCAATCAACATCCTGTCAAACGGGTCACGGTGATGCAGCGGCAACCTGTCAAGCTGTTGAATATGAGAGAAGGAGAGCGGCAGCACCTGAAAGCCAGCGGCGGTGATTGCCCCTTCAATATCTGTTGTTACATGCAATTTGCCAATCGAACGCTTCAACGAAATTTCCCAAGGCGTCACCATACTAACAAAAACAGGGATTTGTGGGTTTTCCAAAACAGCCCGCACGGGGGCGGATATTCGGGTATCCGCCAGCATTGACCACAAGAAAATGTGCGTATCTAATAAATATCCCGCATTCATTCGCCGTAGAATGCCTTTGTCATGTCATCGGGAAGCGGTGCATCAAAATCATCTGCCACCCAATATCCTTGATTTGCCCAAAGGTTTAAACGGCGGGTGGGTGATGCTTTTTGTTGCAACAACTGTTGCATGGTTTCACACACCAATTGTTCGGGCGGCATTTTTCGCGCCTGCGCCAGTGACAACAGCGGCAACGCAATAGCATCAGGAAGGGAGACATGTAACATTTTTGTATAGTACCATAAAAAGGTTAAAAGTCAAAACCTACACAAACAACTGTTGCAGCAAGCCTTTTTTGAAGGTTTGCAGGGTGGTGATGTGGGTGGTGGCGGCGGTGATTTGGGTGTCTAAGGCGGTGAGGTGGTCAGCAATTTTTTGTTGTTCGGTGGGGTGGGGAATTTTTACACGAATTTTTTTGATAGTGGTTTTTGATAAGCTAGGGACACCAGATGCCTCATTATGCTCTTTCCAATTGATTAGCTGGAAAATTGCTAAAACAAATTTTGCTGAAACTCGCTCATAAGAATGAGTGTAAAATAACGTATCAACAGTCCAAAATTTACCTTTTAAAAATTGTGGCTTATCAATGGTTCCTTTGCGGCCAATACATACGCTTTCACCGTCATAAAGCCACTCATCAACGTAAGTCATCAAACCACCAGTTCCATAAACAGGTACAGAGCCCTTTGACAAGTGCTGATAATCGCGTCCGCTTCCAATCTTTAACACTTCCCCCAACCGCTTTTCCTCCCAATCGGGGAAGGGCGTGCCGTCGTCTTGGGTGAAGCGCATAGTTTGGGTGAACAGTTTTTGCATCACACCTTTTTTATACCGTTGTAACAACGCTTGCCGTTGTTGCTCCGCCGCTATTTTTGCATCCACCGCCGTGAGGAACGCAGCTATTTTTTGTTGTTCGGGCAGGGTGGGAAGTGCGATTTGAAAATCCAGAAAAATATCTTCATGCACCCGTCGCGCTTTACGACTTCCATCAGCTGTTGATCCAAATTTTTCATAGAAACTGCGCTGTACAAAGCGCGTTAAAGCAAATTCAGGCGAGATACTACCCGTGAAATCAAATGCTGGTAAATCGACTGTGCTTTCAAAGCCGTCTAATTCTTGTGGAATAATTGCAAAAGCACAATTCAGAAAATCCAGTTTGCTGTAGATTAACTGCCCTGCTTTACGTTTGTAGTATTTCGTTTGCTCGCTTCCTTTAATGCTTTCTTTCTTCTCAATCGCTCCTTTGCCCCACAATTTAACTGTTATTTTTCTAGCATCGAAGCCATTGCTTCCTGTTATTTGACTTAATTTCAAAAAACTCTTTGTGGGCTTCTCCTCCCACGCCCCTTGAAACTCAGGAAAGCGCAAGCGCGGGGTGTTGCGGTGTTTGGGGGTTGTTACGTTGCTATTCACTCTACAAATCCTCAATTCTGAATTCGCTATAGCCTTCATAGTAATAGCTTATATCAATGCCTTTCATAAATAGCGCACGGTCATTGATTTTATCGGTCAGTGCTGCTTGCAACAGATGTTTGATCTCAATATCTTTTATCACGCTACGTTCCATTGCCATTAAATAGTCTGCTTTATCAACGGCATTCCAATCGATTACTCGTTTTATTTCTTTCTTCAAGATTAAGTCTAGCCATATTCTGGTGGCACGCCCATTGCCCTCACGAAAGGGATGGGCAACATTCATTTCAACATATTTTTCAATAATCTGGTTGAAACTGCTTTGCGGCATGGTGCTAATATTTTCCAACGATTGTGTTAAATACATCAGCGGTGCAAAGCGAAAATTTCCCTTTGCAATGTTCACATCGCGTATTTTTCCCGCAAAATCATATATATCGCAAAATAAATAGGTGTGAATGTGGGCAAGCCCCTTGAATGTGCCAACCTCTATGCGGTCGATTTCGCCGCTTTCAAAAAGCTGCCTTGCTTTTTGCTTGCTGATTTTTTCTTCTGCTTTGTTCAGTTCAAGCTGATTAGTAATATTTAATTTATTGTGCAGAACCATGCTGGCTCACTTTCTTGATAACCCTGTCAAAATCCGATTCTATTTTTTGGGTTTTGTTAAAGATTTTATACTCGGCAATGGCTTTGGCATCGGCGCGGGGTTTGCTGATGCGGCCTTTGCCTTCCAGAATTTTGTATTCGTTAAAGGTCAGGAATTTATCCACGCTGGCGGCCATATCCGCCATGGTCATGGCAATACGGTTTTCGATGATATTTTCAATGTAATCAAAAAAGCCTGAAACGGTGCGTTCTAAGCGTTTGATGTTGGCCTCTGCCAGATAGTTTTTGGCAATGGTTACATCCGATTGCAACACCCGCCCGTTTGGGGATTTCTTCCACGTTGTCAGCCCCATATGGGGGACGGTGTGGTCGGCTTTATCATGGATAATTTCCGCCGCCGTCTGCCCTGTAATAGCAAAGTGAAACTTGTTTTGGATCATTGCGTAAAAATCGTGGGTGGTGTCAGCATCGGGGTTATAGTCACTACTGCATTCAGCAAAAATATCGGTAATTTGTTGGTAGATTCGCCGCTCACTAGCGCGGATAGAGCGAACGCGTTCCAGCAATTCCTTAAAGTAATCCACCCCAAAGGTTTGCTCCCCCTGTTTCAGGCGGTCATCATCCAGCACAAAGCCCTTTTTGATGTACTCTTTTAGAATTTGCGTTGCCCACATCCGAAATTGCGTGGCACGCTTGGAATTAACGCGATAGCCAACGGCAATGATAGCATCGAGGTTGTAATGCTTTAGGTTGCGTTGCACATCACGCGTACCCTCAGTTTGAACTACTAAGAAATCCTTAGTAGTTGCCAGTTCAGATAATTCCCCATCGTTATAGATATTCTTTAAGTGCTGAATGATATTTTCTGTTGTTGTTTCAAACAAGGCCGCCATAAGCCGTTGGGAAAGCCATATTGTTTCATCTTGCAATAACACCCGCAAGCGCACGGCATCCTCAGCATCACCATACAGCAAAAATAAGGTTTCGGGGGTATTGGCGGTTGGAAAGCTTGTCATACGGGTGCCTTTATCCCCAATTCTTGGCAGAATCGTGCAATATCGGCGTTAATCGCCGCCATGCCACGTTCTAGCTCTTGCAGTTCGGTGGCAACGGCATCAAGATCAATCTCTTCTTCCTCCTCAAACGTATCCACATAGCGGGGGATATTGAGATTGTATTCATTCTCAGCAATTTCTGTAATGCTGGCGCGGTGGCTATAGCGCGGTTCTTCTAGTCGCTCGCGGTAGGTGGTGATAATTTTATCAATATCCTGTTCGCGCAAGAAATTCTGATTTTTGGCTTTTTCAAAATGCTGGCTGGCATCAATAAACAAAATATCGCTGTGCTGGCGGCATTTTTTGAATACCAACACACAAGTGGGAATGGACGTGCCGTAAAAAATGTTGGCAGGCAAGCCAATCACCGCATCCAGATAATTACGCTGTTCAATAAGATACTGGCGAATATGCCCCTCTGCCCCGCCGCGAAACAACGCCCCATGCGGCAACACGACCGCCATTTGCCCGTTATCTGCCAAGTGGTGAATCATATGTTGGACAAAGGCAAAATCAGCTTTGCTAGACGGGGCAAGCCTGCCGTATTGGCTGAAACGGTCATCGCTTAGAAACAGCGGGTTTGCACTCCAATGTGCTGAGAATGGGGGATTGGCAACAATCGCTTCGGCTTTAAGCCCTATGTGTTGCGGGTGTTCCAGCGTGTCTTCTTGCCGTAAATCAAATTTGCGGTAATGCACCCCGTGCAGGATCATGTTCATGCGTGCAAGGTTAAAAGTGGTGTGGTTAAGTTCTTGACCGTAAAATTCGGATACTTCTTTCACTTCCTTTGCGACCCGAAGCAATAGGGAACCCGAACCACATGTTGGATCGTACACAGATTTAAGACGTTCTTTTCCAGTGGTTACAAGCCGCGCTAAAACCGTGGACACCGCTTGCGGCGTATAGAATTCACCCGCTTTTTTGCCCGCGCCACTGGCAAATTGCCCAATCAGATATTCATAGGCATCGCCCAATATGTCGCTGTTTGCGTTTTCCAGCTCAAAATCAATGGCGTTAAGGTGGCTAAGCACTTTGGCAATCAGATCATTTTTTGCCGTTTCTGTTTTGCCCAATTTGTTGGAAGTTAGGTCTAAATCCGCAAACAACTTGTCAAAATCGTCCTCGCTTTCGGTGTTGCGGGTGCTGTCTTCAATGCTGTTCAGGACTTTTTGTAGGTCATCCAGAATAAACCCATGCGCACCATCAGTTTTTGCGTTACCGCGTTTTGTAAGTTCGCCAAATAATTCAGAAGGTTTTAAGAAATAACCAAGCTGTTCCACCGCTTCTGCTTTAATAGCGGCAATGTATTCTTGACCCTCTGCGCTGTTTTCATTGATTTGTAGGTAATCTAAGCCATCATGCTTTAAAATCGCGTTGGCATAGCGATACAGATTCTCGGATAGGTACTTGTAGAAAATAAACCCCAAAATGTAATCGCGGAATTCATCGGCATCCATTTTACCGCGAAGGGTGTTTGCAATGTTCCATAATTGCGCTTCTAGCTTTTTCTTTTGCTCGTCGGTCATTGTTACGCCTTTTTTATGAGAACGTGTAACAATGAAACATAGCCAATGCAACAGCGTAAAAGTTGGAGCTATTTTCTAAATAAACTTAAAGTGGGGATTCTATGCGCTGCGGCACCAGTGCGGCACCGAGAGTTTTTTATGTTTTTACAAGTGCGCTGAAAACCTTGCAAATGTTGGTTGCGGGGGCTTGCTTTGCGCTTACGCCATACGAAGGTATGGAAGCGCAAAACCGCTCTCATGTTAGATTTGACTGCCTCAACAAGAGCATGGGGTTAAGACTCGCGGCGGCTTAAACACCATATTGCCTTGTAAATATGGATGCTGCCCGGATCGTGATGCCTGTGCCTTATGAGGTGCAGCATGTCAGACGAAGACAAATACGGGCGGTTTCCACCCTTCTCATTACGCTTGTCCTTTGATGAACGGTCACAGCTTGAACAGGCGGCAGGCAAGATGCCGCTGGGGGCATATATCCGCCAGAAGGCTCTGGACGGGATCACGTCCACCCGCAAAACCATCCGCAGGTCACGCAGGCCGATTAAGGACGATCAGGCGATGGCGCAGCTTCTAGCCGAATTGGGCAAAGCGCATTTGGCCAATAACCTCAACCAGCTTGCCAAGGCTGTAAACAGCGGATCACTGCCAGTCACCCCCGATACGGAAAAGGCCATTCTGGATGCCTATTATGACATTCTCTGGATGCGGAAAACCTTGGGTACGGCCTTAGGCTTAGAGTTGGATCATGGAGGGGTGAAAATTGATTTTGAAGGGAAGTAAACGCACTGGAGCCACAGCCCTTGCCTTGCACCTGCTCAATGAGAAGGACAATGAGCATGTCGAGCTTCATGAGCTGCGGGGCTTTTCCTCAGATCACCTGCTGGGGGCGCTGAAAGAGATACAGGCCGTCAGCAAGGGGACGCGCTGCCAACAATATCTATTCTCCCTGAGCCTCAGCCCTCCTGAGACGGAATGTGTCCCGGTCGAGCAATTTGAAAAGGCTATAGAGCGGATAGAAAAGAAGCTGGGGCTGGAAGACCAGCCACGCGCCATTGTCTTCCATGAGAAAGAAGGTCGCCGCCATGCCCATTGCGTCTGGTCACGGATTGATAGCGATGAGATGAAAGCTATCAGTATGCCTTTCTTCAAAATGAAGCTGCGGGATATGTCGAAAGAACTGTTCATGGAACATGGCTGGAAACTCCCCAGAGGCTTTCTGGATAGCAAAGAGCGCAATCCTGAAAATTTCACGCTTGCCGAATACCAGCAGGCTAAACGTCAAAGCGAAGACCCCAAAGCCCTGAAAGCCATGTTTCAGGAATGTTGGGCAAGCTCTGATAACCGTCAATCTTTCACGCAGGCCTTAGAAGATAGAGGCTTTTATCTGGCTGCCGGAGATCAGCGCGGGTTTGTTGCGCTGGATTTTCAAGGGGAAGTCTATTCCCTCAGTCGATGGGTGGGCGTTCGGGCAAAAGAACTGGAAGCCCGTCTGGGCGATAGCACCACACTGCCAAAGGTCTCTGAGACAAAAGAGAATTTGGCCAAACGCATGACCAAAACGCTAGAAACACATCAGAACACCATTCGACAACAGATTAAGAATGAAGCTACCCCCTTGCTCAGGGAGCGCGTCGCTATGCAGCAGAAGCACCGCGAAGAGCGAGAACGTATGAAAGAATTTCATGATAAGCGCCAAGGGCGTGAAAACCAAATTCGTGCTGAACGCTTTTCAAAAGGCCTAAAAGGTCTTTGGCACAAGCTCACTGGTAAATACCAGCGTATGCGGGAAGAAAACGAAAAGCAGCTCCAAAAATCAAAAGAGCGCGATAGCGTCGAAAAACGGATGATGATTGATACGCAGCTTAAAGAACGCCGCCAGTTGCAGGCGGTCTTGGTAGCTGTCCGGCAGGAACATAAATCCACCCTAACCACCCTGCGCGAAGACACCGCCTATTACATGCGCCTTGGCCGCGATGCCACAAATAGCCCCCGCACCGAATTCCAGAAAGCGGAAGGCCGCGCTCAATCACGTGCTACCGATAAAGGACGCGGACGAGAGATAGAATAAGTCACTTCTACTATTGAACTTTTCCCGCTTTTCCCCTATTTTCTCACCAAACATATTTAGTGTGCTGGGGAGCAATCCTTTTGGAAACGGATGTCATTACAATTCGGGAACTTGCTGTTTATCTAAAGATGGCAGAGAAAACCCTATACCGACTTGCTGCCGAAGGCTCTGTCCCCGGCTTCAAGGTAGGCGGCGCGTGGCGTTTTCGCAAAAGCGAGATTGATAAGTGGATTGTTGAGCAGGAGAAGAACAAGAGTAAATCTGATGGGGTAACGACTTGAACGCTGTTGAGATCGAAGAAGCAATTACCAATCTGGCGGATCAACCTTTTGATGCCGCAGCCTTCCCCTATGCGTTTCTTGAAGCTTTCGGCAATAAAGCTGCAACGATTCAACGCCTCAAAAATGGCAATGCCAACAAAACAGATATAGACGGCGCTATATTGCAACACCATGCCATTCATATGGCCGTCAGCCCCGCTGGTGATGTACTGAATATACTCCAAAAGTTGAAAAATAGCCCCGCGACGGTCAAACAGAAAGCCAAGTTTATTCTGGCTACAGATGGCGAAGAGTTTCAGGCTGAAGACTTGACCAGCGATGCGCCGCCGCTTGTCTGCAAATACAAAGATTTTCCAAACCATTTTGGTTTCTTCCTGCCGCTGGCTGGCATCAGCACCGTTAAGCAAATTAGCGAAAACGCCTTCGATATTCGGGCAACAAGCCGCCTGAATAGGCTCTATGTCGAATTACTGAAAGACAACCCCGAATGGGGAACAGAGCAGCGCCGCCATGACATGAATCATTTCATGGCGCGTCTTATTTTCTGCTTCTTTGCAGAAGATACCGATATTTTCAATGGCACAGGCCTCTTTAC
>JANMDF010000285.1:0-3787 GCA_031376145.1 Alphaproteobacteria bacterium | reverse complement strand
GCGCAGTTTGGTTAAGACATCCTGCACATCATAACCGGTATCACCACCAACAAAATCAATATCTTTAAAGCCATCGGTCTGTTTGTGCACAGCATTGAGCAGGATGCCACCTTGATCCACGCTGGTACCGGCAGTCAGGCCGGTACGCAGGGTATTATACGATCCGGCTTCGGCCAGAAAATCCCACTGCTTATCCAGCGGAATGGGTCTGGTAATCATGTTCAACACCCCATTGGTGGTGCGAGGGCCATATTTTACCGCGCCGGTGCCCTTGATGATTTCCAGGGATTCCATGCGATCCATTTGCGGAAAGTAATAGGCTTCCGGGGCAGCATAGGGCGCAGGGCCGGTTAGTATCCCATCTTCCATCAAAGTAATATCCGCGCTGCGATTGGCACGGCCACCACGAATGGCAATATTCGGGCGTAGGCCATGGCCATCTTCCTCTTGCACCACTACGCCGGGAACGCTTTGCAGGGCGCGGTGCACGTCGGTATACTGATACCGTTCCAGGGTTTCTTTACTGACCAGGCTGGCTGAGCCTGGAATCTCGGTGCGGCGATCCTCACTGCCAATCACCGTGACCCGTTCCAGGACTTTGACCTGTGCAGTTTTTCTGGACTCTTCGCTTTCGGCCATGGCAGATACGGGCATCGCTGCCAGCATCAGGGTCAGCAGTGCGGTGGAGGACAGGGCAGGGGTTTTACGCATGTGGAGACTCGACGGATTACTGAGAATGATTCTCAATAGTCTATAAGTCAAACCGGTCTTTGCTGTCAATGAGAATTATTCTCACTGATCACAGCAGATATGTTGAGGGTGCACGGTAATACTATCACATCGATACTGGAACAGGATGTAAAGGGCTATTAAAACCCTTCATTCCCTTCACCCATGCTTGAACACTGCCGGACGTTTTTCCACAAAAGCAGCCATGCCTTCTTTCTGATCTTCGGTGGCAAAGGTAGCATGGAACAGGCGGCGTTCAAACTTCACCCCTTCGGCCAGGGTGGTCTCAAAGGCCTTGTTCACACATTCCTTGGCGGCAAACACCGCAACACGGCCAAGGCTGGCGATTTTCGCAGCCGCCTTCAGGGCTTCGGCCTGTAACTCCGCCAACGGCACCACGCGTGCCACCAGGCCGGCGCGTTCGGCTTCCTCGGCATGGATCATGCGTCCGGTCAGGATCATCTCCATGGCTTTGGCTTTACCAACGGCGCGGGTCAGGCGTTGTGTTCCGCCAGCCCCGGGGATAATACCCAGGGTAATTTCCGGCTGGCCAAATTTGGCGTTATCGGCGGCCAGGATAAAGTCGCACATCATCGCCACTTCGCACCCTCCGCCCAGGGCAAAGCCACTGACGGCGGCAATAATTGGCTTGCGGCAGGTGGTAATACTTTCCCAGCCATTGGTGATGAAATCTTCCAGATAGGCCTGGGTAAAGGTTTTGTCTTTCATTTCGCCAATATCAGCACCAGCGGCAAAGGCTTTTTCACTGCCGGTGATAATAACCGCACCAATGGCGTCATCTTTCTCGCAGGCATTCAGCGCGTTGCCAAGTTCATGTACCAGCTGATCGGACAGGGCGTTCAACACGGCTGGCCGGTTGAGGGTAATGACGGCGACAGCGTCTTTTTTCTCAAGAATAATCGTCTCATAGGTCATTGTGGGCACTCCTGTGTTGCCATTGCCTATAGCCTTTAAGTGTAAGCAATGTCTTAATATACTGCAGTCTGCCCCATCTTTTATGACCACCTGCCACGCGTGTGCCACACATAGATACCTATCGCACATGAAGAATGTGCGATGTAACGCTCAAACGCCGCGCAGGCTTGCCGCTCGCGAAGTATTGTCGTTATAATCTTCAGACGCGATCGGTATATATAATTTGACATAAATATAAAGTTATATATGATGGAGGCATGCGCTATCTGTCCCTTTTTATCCTTACTTTCAGTCTGCTGACTACCCACGCACTGGCACAGGAAGCCAATGATCGTAACAAGGCCGCATTCGTCGAAAATTGCCGCCGCGATATGCTGTCCAACGCCTTTTTGAAAATGCTGGGTTTTGCCATTCCGGAACAGAAAGTGCTGGGATACTGTCTGTGTAATTACAATTATGTTGTCGAGAACGTTGGTTTAAAAGCGTTTGTGGAATATGATCAACTGGCGCGGGCGCAGCGCATGAAAGAAGCCTATCAGCACCCGGCTCGCGAAGGCGTGGAGCAGGGCGCAAAAATCTGCGGCGAACATTATCTGCGGTGATGTTGCACAAGCTGGCTGAATAATGAACTGTACATTTTCCACAACACCGCGTCATTCCGGCCGGGTAAGGGAATCCATTCAAAGCATTAAAAATGCTTTATTATTTAATGCAGGACTTACGCAAAATAACGATGTTTCCGTTTTTCCGGCGAAAGCCGGAATCCAGAACTATTTGTTTTTGCTGGATACCAGCTTTCGCTGGTAAAACGGATAGTGATGCAAATTGCATCGCTGCGTAAGTCCCGTAATGGATGCCTTCATGCATCCGGCAGACGCAGCGTGGTTGATAGTGCAGATAATACTCCAATCAACTATGGTGCTGTAACAAGGCAATATCAGCCACAATCTGCTCTTTCAGTGCCTCCAGTGATGCGAATTGCTGCTCAGGGCGCAAAAACCGTTGAAAACGTACTTGCAGCGTCTGCCCATATAAATCACCGCTGAAATGCAGCAGGTGAACTTCCAGCAACGGCGTTGTCCCGTGCTGCACCGTAGGGCGCACGCCAATGTTGGCAATGCCTGCATGCCACCCGCCATCCGGGAGTTGTACCGTCACCTGATACACACCATGTTTGAGGGCAACATAATCATCCATGGCAATATTGGCGGTGGGAAAGCCAATGGTACGGCCACGCTGATCACCGTTGATCACAACACCACTGACCTCCCAGGGGCGTCCCAGGCCTTCAGCGGCCATATCCAGCCTGCCTTCGCGTAAGGCATGGCGAATGGAGGAGGAAGAATATAAGTGGCGTGCCCCATCATACACCGGATCCAGCATATGGACATTGAACCCATGCTGCAGCCCCAGGTGTTCTAGGGTTTTAGTATTGCCCTGGCGTTTACAGCCGAACACAAAGTCATAGCCTACAACCACGCCGCCAACCTGCAGCTTTTCAACCAGTATGTGTTCAACAAACTGTGTCGGGTTGTAATCGGCAAATGTCTGGGTGAAAGGCAGAATATAGGCTGCATCCACACCCAGGGCAGCAAACAGTGCACTGCGCTGGCTATCACGGCTCAGGCGGAATGGGGCGCAGTCGGGCGACAGAATCTGGCGTGGATGCGGGCTGAAGGTCAGCACACCGGCGGCGCGCCCCTGTTCATGGGCAAAGGCAATGGCTTGCTGGATCACCTGCTGATGCCCCAGATGCACACCGTCAAAATTACCAATGGCAACAATGGCACCAGACAGGTGCATCGGCAGGCTCTCCAGGGAAGTGATGATCTGCATGCCTGCTCTTTACACTTCAAACCGGTAAGGCTTCAGGCTGGCACCACCATCAATGACCAGCGTCTGACCGGTGACAGACGCCGTGTTCAGCAAATAATCCAGTGCGCCAAGCAGATCAACAATATCTGCACCGCGCTGCAGCGGCGTTGCCTGGCGTTTGCGGGCAAAATCTTCCGGGGATTCATAGGTAGAGGGTAGTGTAGTCCCGGGAGCAATGGCATTGACCCGTACATTGGGAGCTAGGGCTTGTGCAGCCATGACGGTGGCGGCTTCCAGTGCCGCCTTC
>JANMDF010000272.1:0-5173 GCA_031376145.1 Alphaproteobacteria bacterium | reverse complement strand
CGCGCCCGCCGCCTGAAACGTCAGTTTGATCTGGGCTTTATTGTGGTGGATTATCTGCAGCTGATGCGCGCCGGTGTGGGCAGTCGTTCGGACAACCGCGTGCAGGAAATATCCGAAATCACCCAAGGCTTGAAAGCCATTGCCAAGGAACTGGATGTGCCGGTTTTAGCACTCTCACAGCTCTCCCGCGCCGTGGAAAGCCGTGATGACAAACGCCCGCAACTGTCCGATCTGCGTGAATCCGGCTCCATTGAACAGGATGCCGATGTAGTAATGTTCGTGTTTCGTGAAGAATACTATCTGGAACGCGCCGAACCCCAGCAACGTCCGGAAGAAAGTGTGGAAAAATTCACCGAACGCTATGCCAAATGGCAGGAACGCTTTGCCGAAGTGCATAATATCGGTGAAGTGCTGATTGCCAAACAGCGTCACGGCCCCATCGGCAAAGTAAAGCTACACTTTGACGGTGCGACCACCAAGTTTTCCAACCTGGCGAATCCGGATTACCTGCCAACGCCGGTACGGTAACATGGTTGATGACTTGGCCACCCTCACCAGGCAATACCTGCAGGCCGCCTGGGTCAATAAAACCCATTATTCTTATACTTGGCTTGGTGCGCCCATTGTGCAGCTGCCTGATGATCTGGTGCGCCTGCAGGAAGTCATCCTGAAAATACGACCTGCCGTTATTATAGAAACCGGCGTGGCGATGGGTGGTTCCATGCTGTTATATGCCAGCCTGTGCCAGTTACTGGAACATGGCCGGGTGATTGGTGTTGACCACCATATCCGCGATGAGGCCAAAGCCCACATTGCGGCCTGGCCTTCCCTGGCCAATCGGATTCACCTGATCGAAGGTGACTCAACAGCAGCAGAAACTATTGCAGCCGTGCATGCCCATGTCGGCGATACCAGCCCAACCCTGGTGATTCTGGACAGTGCCCATCACGCAACACATGTCTATGCGGAACTGAACGCCTATGCACCCCTGGTCAGTATCGGCTCCTATATCATTGTGGCCGATGGTTGTCTGCAGGATATGGCGGATGTACCAAGGGGAAAAACCCGCTGGCGGGATGACAATCCGCTGATTGCTGTGCAGCGGTTTTTAGCCGAAAATCCGCATTTTCAGTACAACCCGCCAAGCCCGCAAAGCCATCTATCGCATTTGAGCGGTGGCTGGCTGCAACGGATCAGCTAAGCGTCACGCAAACATTCGCCTAGCCGTTGTGTGCAAAACGCCTTGTGATACAAAGCATTTTTATACAACCCGCTCTCAACAGTCGCCAGTTCTAAGACCTTTTTGTAATGCTTGATGGTAATCCGATAGTATTGCGCGGCCTTTTCAGGTGCCGTACCTCTGTAATAGTCGGCAAGGCGCGTGTAATTAATTGCGATAGAATCCAGACCATCGGCCTGATCCTGTGGCTCTAAGTCCTGCATGATATACTCTTTAAAACCGCGTATCGCCTCATGCCAGCAAGCGGCAGGGTCATTGACCGCATCTACTTCAAACACCATCGCGGTATCTTCCTGCGGCGACAAAATATCTTGTAAATTAATAATATTTGTTTTTTTATCTGACTTTTTTGCCATAAAATACTTCCTTATATAGTGACAAAAATCACTATATCCAGAAATACATATCTTGTAAATGTATTAATTTTTATTAATATGTTGCCGGAATAAATCCGGCATGACGCAGTGTCGTTGATAGTGCAGTTAACTTCACAATCAGCTATACAGCCGAGCGATTTAAAAGTCTGGATTGCCAACGCCCCCCGCCTTGCAGGCTATGCCTGCTGAAGGCAAGGCTCGCAATGACATGCTCGTTCGTCATTGCGAGGCAGCGCTGAAGCAATCCGGTGTTTCCACCTTAAATATCCAGATTTTCTACTTTCAGCGCATTGCTTTGGATAAAGTCGCGCCGTGGCTCCACAAGATCGCCCATCAGGGTGGAGAAAATCTGTTCGGCCTCATCGCCATCACTGACTTTCACCTGTAACAGGGTACGGGCATTGGGATCCAGGGTAGTTTCCCACAGCTGTTCGGGATTCATCTCGCCCAAGCCCTTATAGCGCTGGATGTTCAGCCCTTTTTTACCAATATCCAGCACGGCCTGCACCAGATCGACAGCACCGGTGATGGTCACAACCTGTTCTTTATAATGTAGGGTTGCGGGTTTACTGAACATCGCCACCATCTGCGGCTGCAGGGGTTGCAGGCGGCGGGCTTCGTGGCTGGATAGCAGTGTGGCATCCAGGGTCAGATGCTCGTGCACACCCTGGTGCATCCGGTCAATATACATCCCCATGCTGCCATCATCACCGTGGGTGAGTTTGCCTTGCCACGGACTTTTCTCATCAGCATTCACCTGCAGGATGAAGGCATCCAGCTTTTGCTGTGCTGTTACTGTATCGGCAAACGGCTGAATCAGCCCAGCCATGGCGGCTTGTTCCACCAGCACCGGATTGCCCAGCTTGCGTTGCAGGGGTTCCATGATTTTTTTATAGGAAATCACCTGCTGAATCACATTATCCAGATCCGCACCACTGATCTGCTCCCCGCTGGCCAGAGTCAATACCCCGTCCTGCAAACAGGCTTGAATCAGATACTTATCCAGGGCATCCTGATCTTTTAAGTAAACCTCGGAATTGCCTTTTTTGGCGCGATACAGCGGCGGCTGTGCAATATACAGATACCCACGCTCAATAACGCTCACCATCTGCCGGTAAAAGAAGGTCAGCAGCAGCGTACGAATGTGGCTACCGTCCACATCGGCATCGGTCATGATCACAATTTTATGATAGCGTAGCTTGTTAATATCAAAATCTTCACTGCCGATACTGGTACCAAGGGCAGCAATGAGTGTGCCAATTTCCTGCGAACTCAGCATCTTATCAAAGCGCGCCCGTTCCACGTTAAGGATTTTTCCGCGCAATGGCAAAATCGCCTGGTTGGCACGGTTACGCGCCTGCTTGGCAGAGCCACCGGCACTGTCCCCCTCAACAATAAACAGTTCTGAAAGTGCGGGGTCTTTTTCGGAACAATCCGCCAGCTTGCCAGGCAGGTTGGCAATGTCGAGTGCCCCCTTGCGGCGGGTCAGCTCACGCGCCTTACGCGCTGCTTCACGGGCAGCAGCGGCTTCATAAGCCTTGCCCACGACTTTTTTGGCTTCCAGCGGGTGTTCCTGCAACCATTGATTCAACAGGTCGTTACAAATATTTTCCACCACAGGGCGGACTTCAGAAGACACCAGCTTATCTTTGGTCTGTGAAGAAAATTTTGGATCCGGCACTTTTACAGAGAGTACACAGGTCAATCCTTCCCGGGCATCATCACCGGTGAGTTGAATTTTTTCTTTCTTGGCAATGCCGGATTCATTTGCATAACCGTTCACGGCGCGGGTCAACGCAGCACGGAAACCGGCCAGGTGGGTACCGCCGTCTTTTTGCGGAATGTTGTTGGTAAAGCATAATACTTTTTCGTGGTAACTGTCTGTCCACTCCAGTGCCAGTTCGACACCAATACCGTCTTTTTCGCCCTTGATATAAATAATGCTGTTGAGTGGCACCTTGGCCTTGTCCAGGTACTGAACAAAGGCTTTTACCCCGCCATCAAAGCGGAATTCCGAGGTTTTGCTCTCTGCCTCGCGATTATCCGTCAAACGAATAAATACACCGGAATTTAAAAACGCCAGTTCGCGCAGGCGGTGTTCCAATGTCGCATAATCAAACACCGTCATGGTAAAGGTTTCCGTGCTGGGCAGGAAGGTCACTTCCGTACCACTTTGCCCCGCCGGTACATCGCCAATAATCGCCAGGGGTGCATCGGCATTGCCATGCGTAAACGTCATCTGATGCAGCTTACCATTGCGCTTGATTTTTAACTCCAGTTTAGACGACAGGGCGTTCACCACCGATACACCCACACCGTGCAGACCACCGGAGACTTTATAGGAATTCTGATCAAACTTACCACCGGCGTGCAGCTGGGTCATGATAACTTCCGCCGCCGAAATGCCTTCTTCCGTATGAATGTCGGTGGGAATGCCACGGCCATTATCGGTAACGGTTACAGAATTATCTTCATTGATGATCACCTGCACCGTATCGCAATGCCCGGCCAGTGCCTCATCAATAGCATTATCCACCACTTCATACACCATATGGTGCAGGCCGGAACCATCATCAGTATCACCAATGTACATGCCTGGCCGCTTGCGCACCGCATCCAGACCACGCAGAACTTTAATGGAATCCGCACCGTATTCTTCGGCATCCGGCAGCAGGTGTTCTGACATGTCTTCCATGTGGGCTTTCTGAATGGCGTTGGGCATAGGGTATAACCTTGTGTTGATCCGCCTTTGTAGACGGCTTTACCTGGAAAATCCAGCACAACATTGACTTTATCCAGGATGAAGGGTACAATCACTCCTGTAAAGTCTTCATCACATGTGTGGTTGTTTTATCCATGGATAGGCGCAGGCAACGCGAACTGGAATTGCGACAGCGGCGCGAGGCTGAACGCCTGCAGCGCAAGCGTCAATTTGAAATGCGCCAGAAACAACTGAAAATGCGCCGCGAGCAGGAGCGCAAGCTCAAACGCCTGGCAGCACAAAACGCCCCGAAAAAACCCAATATGATTATTGCGTTTATGCGCGCCGTCTTTGTCGGCAAAAAGCGCAAAACCCGCAAAGATGCTTTTATGGAAGAAAACGCACAACGCATTGCCAATCGGAATAATCGCCGTTTTCTGGGTGGCCGCCTGGTCAAAAGCCCTTATGACGAGAAACATGCCGTTGCGAAACCTGAAACAGCCCGCACCGCTCTAACCCCAGGATCGCCGCCAAAGAAAACAGCGGAACAGATTGAGGCGGAAAATCGTTTTTACAATGGTTGATATTATCTATTGGCACAAGGCTGCCACTGACTATGGCCTCTCTTGCTGTCCGCACTACATGCAGTACACTTGCAGGCGGCAGCTATAATTCTGAGGAATGCTGCTGCGTAATGCCCAAGGCGATGGCAAAGGCTGCACCTTGAAATACAGTCTTCACGGCAGGACTCCTTACCACCCATCACTTCTCTCCGTCTTTCCGGAAACATAGGCGAATCCAAGGCTATGCCTTGGAAGATGAGCCTGTTATCCGGAATCCAGAATTTTAAGGCTG
>JANMDF010000254.1:0-24233 GCA_031376145.1 Alphaproteobacteria bacterium | reverse complement strand
CCGGCCAGTGTTCAATTTCACTTTTTGCCACAAAGGCTACGCGAGGCAGCAGGCTGCCAAAGACCATAATATCCAGATAGGCAGAGTGGTTGGCAGTAAACAGGGTAGGACACTGCTGGCAGATAGCCCCTTTCACAACGGTCTTCAATCCCAGGATGCGACAGGCAAAGCGATGCCACTGACATGGCATGCTTTGACGAAAGGCCAGGCGTAGACCCCTGGCCAGCACAAACACCGCTACCATGAAGCAGGTGCCCAGCGTCAGAATCAGTAATTTTACAGCAGCAATCACAGGCGTTTTTACATAATCTGCTGTGGTTCGGGATTGCTCCGCCGGTAATGTTTGGCGTATTTGCCGCTCATCAGTTCAGTCTTCAGTATAATACATACGTCTGTGGTGCCAAACTGCCAGTCTACAACGGCACCCAGGCCAATTTTTGCCCCTACGCGCAGATACCCTTTCAGCAGCGGGGGCAGTTCCAGGGTTGCCTGTTTGATATCAATATCATCCTTATCCAGCATATTCATATCCACGAAGCGATCTTTCAGGGCGACAGGTCTTAAGTCCGGATCGCTCAGGTGATAATGGTACAGATAAGCCAGTTGCAGTTGCAGTTGCTGTACGTCTGTACCATGTAAACTTGCACAGCCGAATAAGAGATCAATGCCATTGGCAAAGGCATAGTTGGCAATACCACGCCATAACAGCTGCATGGTAGTACCATTACGATAGGCGGCATCCACACAGGAACGGCCAAGCTCAAGGACTTCCCCGGGGTATGCCTCAATACAGCTGACGTCGTATTCTGAGGCAGAATAAAATCCACCGTTACGCATGGCGACAGGCCTTGTAATAAGACGGTAGGTGCCTACAACAGCGTCACCGCCGGCACGGTTGGTATCAATCACCAGCAGATGGTCACAGACATCATCCAGTCGATCAAAGTCACGCTGTGTGTGTGCCATTTCCGGGGTCGGTCTGGCGTTCATCTCGCGGTAAAAAATTTTATAGCGCAATGCCTGTGCAGCGCGGATTTCGTCACGATTCTGTGCCAGGCGGAGGCACAAATCACCAGCCCACAGCACACCATCCTGCTCATCAATAACATCCAGATCCTGCGGGACATCTGCCAGTGTCACTTTGCCGGGGGACTTAATCATGTGCTGGTTTCTCCTGATGTGCGGCGGCGGCCAAACAGTTCCAGACGATGATCCACCAGTGTAAACCCCATTTTCTCGGCAATTTTTCTTTGCAATAATTCAATGTCGTGATCGAAAAATTCATGGACTTCCCCGGTTTCCACATCAATGAGGTGATCATGATGTGTTCCCGACATTTCTTCATAACGTGCTCGACCATCGCCGAACTCGTGACGATGCAGAATATTCGCTTCCTCAAATAACTTCAAGGTTCGATATACCGTTGCAATGCTGATGCGATTATCTATTGCTGTCGCACGTCGGTACAATTGATCAACATCAGGATGATCAGTCGCTTCGGATAACACGCGGGCAATGACACGCCGCTGATCGGTCATTTTCAGACCTTTTTCTGTGCAGAGATTCTCGAGCTTTGAATTCACGGTGGGTATATGATACACGATAATGATGAAAAACTGATGTCTTATAGAATGCTACCGATTACAAATCAAGCCACACAAGAATTATTAAGTATATCCAGTATATTATGGGATTTTCGCGGTGATGTCTGCCCCATATCATTTACAAAGGCAAAACTGCTGATTGAAGATGTCGTGCCAGGCACACGTTTTATGATGCTGTATGCCCAGCAGGATGCGAAGAAGTTTGCAGCATCGGTCAGTAATCTTGATATGACGATTCTGGATGTTCAGCCCCTGCCGGATCTTACGGCATATTACATGCTCTGCTGTAAGGATTGACGTTTGATCATAACTGGAGTAGCTCTGCACCATACGATTTCAATGGATATTTACCATGCCCCTGCATCTTGATATTATCACCCCTGAAGCCACGGTTTTTTCCGGTGAGGTTGTGATGGCTGTATTGCCGGGCAGCGAAGGCCAGCTTGGTATTCTAGCCAATCATGCGCCACTGGTGACGGCCTTACGTGCTGGCAGTGTCAATCTGTATGCGCCGGATATGCAGACACTCAGTCAGTCGATTGCCATTACCGGTGGTTTTGCGGAAGTCAAAGACAACCGACTGGTTGTTCTGACCGAGGGCATCGCGGCTTAATCCAGATGCTGGCTGCGCACCACAAAGGGCGTTTTGCTGTTGGCTGTGGTGATCAACGGGCGGTCTGTGTAGACGTCAATGGCTATATCCGGCGGGATTTTCAGGCGCGCATGATGCATGAAACAGTCGATGTCTACTGGCGTAATATGGCCATCATGCAGCACACGGACTTCGACATGATCGACGGTATCTTGAATAAATTGCACCCGAATCGTATGCTGCATCTCGCGGGGAATATTATTCAATCCCTGAATGCGCCCCCCATGTGGGGTGATCAGATGCTCTTCACGGCGACCAATAATGCGGGTGAAGGGTTTTATCCCAAGGCTGACATCTTCTAAATCACTGACGGTATAATGGGCAGGGTATGCAATGCGATCACCCGTTGCATAGCGAATCAGCGGCATGCGTTTGTTCCAGTAGCCGGTAGCGATAATATCAGCCTCTGCCAGGCCATCATCACGGGTAACAGCGTTGTCTGGTTGTAATTCAATGCGCCCGTAAGCAGGGTTGAAATATCCCTGATCCGGTATGTGCTGCACGGCAAAGGCGACACGCTCGGCCTGGCCGTAATGGTCAATAACAGTGGGCTGTTCAAAGGCTTTATTGTATAAATTCCAAGATGCTACCGGTAACATCTCGGACGCACTTAAGATAATAGGTATGGGCAGACTGTATCCGGCATTTACCAGTAATGTCGCCAGCAGATCACCGCCACTGGGCAGGATCCACAGCACATCCGGCCTGAATTTTTTCAGTTCCTGATAATACCAGTCGAGTGTTGTTCCATTCAGATGCGGACACGACATCACCAAACGGTGATCATCCATATATCGGCCAAAAGGCGGCTCTGTTTCGTGGGCAGGTTTGGCAAAATCCCCACGCAGGATCACGATTTTTGCCGTTGCAAACGAGAGATCAAACGGATGCAGCAGCGTATCCAGAAACGCCTGTTCCACGGCCAGGTTTTTCAGGTTGCGTTCCAGACGGATGGGGATCCCAGCTGATCCACTGGTGGACGCGGGCACACCAAGCAGGGCAGGGGATAAAAACGGCTTATTGCTGGTGCGCAGCAGGGATTTTTCCAGTATCGGCCAGGTTGCAAATTCCAGGGAGTGACCCGCCCCATACGGGGTTTTCTGTGCCCAGGTTAAGGCCTGTTCGGTCAACATATCCCGCTGTCTAAGGCGTCCATCTCTGTCCAGGGTAGCAGATGCGGCAATATATCTGGCAGCGTCAGGGTAATATAACGGGTTGTAACGCAGCCAGCGGTTATAAAGCCGGTTGCTTTTCAGGGTGGTGGCCAGGCGCAGCAGGCGATCACGCATATTATGATCCGCCCTGCATTTTTTGCACCAGACCGGTGGTGCTGTATCCTTGTTTCAGTTCGGCCAGGTAAACTGTTCCACCGTTGTTTTGTACAACATCCGCCCCAACCACCTGATCAATGCGGTAGTCCGCACCTTTGACCAGTACATCCGGCAACAACAGGGTGATGATATTGAGCGGTGTATCCTCATCAAATAACACAACCCCATCCACATTCTGCAGCGCCGCCAACATGGTAGCGCGATCATCTTCATGGTTGATGGGGCGTGTACTGCCCTTGAGGCGACGCACAGAGGCATCCGTATTCAGACCAATAATAAGTCGGTCACACTGAGAGCGTGCCTGATTGAGCAAACTTAAATGACCGGTGTGCAGGATATCAAAACACCCGTTGGTAAACCCGACGCGCAGCCCTTGCTGTTTCCAGGTATGTACCTGGCGTGCTGCCTGGCTGTGGCTAAAAATCTTATGCAGATGGGACAGCCCCAGAAATTTACTGGCGAGTGCTGTTTCCAGTTCTTCCAGAGATGCTGTAGCAGTGCCGGTTTTGGCGACCACAATGCCAGCGGCAGCATTGGCAAGATACATGGCATCCAGTACACTGCCCTTGGCCGCCAGACCCGCCGCCAATGTGGCAATCACCGTGTCCCCCGCGCCAGAAACATCATACACTTCAATGGCCTGGGTGGGCAAATGGGTAACGTCACCGCTTTTTAAGACCAGCGTCATCCCCTGTGCGCCCCGCGTGGCGACAATACCAGCCAGATCATGGCGGTGCAGTAGGGATTGCGCTGCCTTGATCACCTCGGCATCGGTATTGGTGGGCATCCCGCTGGCCAGTGCCAGTTCGGCTTTGTTTGGAGTAATGTATGTTGCGCCGCTATACTTGCTATAATCTGCCCCTTTGGGGTCAATCAGCACCGGGCAATGTATTTTGCGTGCCGCCTGGATAATCTGCTGACAGATATCGGGGGTCAGCAGGCCTTTGCCATAATCCGACAGAATCACAGCAGAAACGTGCTGTATGGATTTAAGGATCAATGCCATGATCTGTTCTGTGACCATAGCATTGACGGGGTGGGTGGATTCATCATCCGTGCGCAGCAACTGCTGAATGTTGACAATATGGCGGGTTTTGATGGATGTTTGTCGCCCCTGATCGCGCAGCATCTGGATATGTGCACCTTTAAGGCGATCTTTGGCCAGTGCCAGCAGCTGACTGCCCATGCTGTCATCCCCGATGACGCTGATCAGGTGCGGGGTAAGGCCAAGGCTGGAAAGGTTGGCCGCCACATTGCCCACGCCGCCAAGGACTAAACGCCGCTCTTTGACGCTTAACACCGGTACAGGTGCTTCTGGAGAAATCCGGTTTACCTGTCCGAAGACATACCGATCCAGCATAATATCACCAACACACAGGACTTTTGCATCAGGAAGGGTGTGCAGCAGGGGTAAAAGGGTGGTTGGCAGCATGAAGATATTCTTTTAAAGAGCGTTACAATTCATCTGTATATAGCAACTATCGCATACCTTTAAAAGCATGACAACTTCTCACCCAAACATCAGTTGCGCAAATACCAGCCTGGTAGAACGTCTTGATGCCCTGCTGGCATTACACCCAAAAGTGATTGATCTGTCGTTAACGCGCATTAATCGCTTGTTGTCTGTGTTGGGATCGCCACACCTGGCCGTACCACCGGTGATCCATGTGGCAGGCACCAATGGCAAAGGTTCCACCGTTGCCACGCTGGAAGCCATGTTAACAGCGGCAGGCAAGCGTGTGCACCGCTATATCTCACCACATCTGGTGCGCTTTAACGAGCGTATTGTGCTGATAGGACAAGAAGTCAGCGATGATACGCTCATCAACGCTTTAGATCGGGTTGCGGCGGCCAACGCCGGTGCACCCATCACATTTTTTGAAATTAGCACCGCAGCAGCGTTCTTGCTGTTTGCCGAGCATCCGGCGGACGTGCTGCTGCTGGAAGTTGGCCTGGGCGGCAGACTGGATGCCACCAATGTCATCCCGCAACCACTGGCCAGTATCATTGCCCCTGTTTCGTTTGATCACATGGATTTTCTGGGCAATACCCTGCAGGCCATTGCCGGTGAAAAAGCCGGTATTATCAAACAACAGGTGCCAGTATTTTGTGCGATACAGAAACAACCGGCCTTAAATGTGATAGCGCAAACCGCTATGGAGTGTGATGCACCACTGTACTGTGCGGGGCTGGACTGGCAGTATGCACCACAGAACGATGGTTTTGTATATCAGGGCAGTATCTGGGAGAATCTGGCCTTGCCATTGCCTGCTTTGCAGGGGGCGCATCAGTTGGGCAATGCAGCACTGGCCATTGCCTGCCTGGAGCAGTTGCCCATGCTGGGGGTAACGCCAGCGCATATTCGTGAAGGCCTGAAAACCGTGCACTGGCCTGGGCGGTTGCAACCATTAACTAAAGGGCGATTAAAGGCTTTATTGCCTGTCACGCAGGCGTTGTGGGTGGATGGCAGCCATAACGTGGCGGGAGCAGAGACCCTGGCCGACGTGCTGGCCAGCTGGGGACAGCCGGTGCATGTGGTGCTGGGGATGCTGCAGACCAAGGATTGCAGGCAGTTCTTAGAAATTATCAAACCACACGTCTTGAGCTTGCGCACTGTACCCATTGCCCGCACGCCAAAAACCTACAGTGCCGAAGATCTGGCGGCGATTGCCGGTAGTGTTGGCATTGCCGCAATCTCTTGCGAGACAGTGGGGGATGCATTGCGGGAGATTGCCGCACTGGATAGTACAGCACCGGTACTGATTACCGGCTCCCTCTACCTGGCGGGCGAGGTGTTGGGGGAGAATTAACACGTTTACTTCTTCTCTATGCCTTTCAGGAAGAGATTGGGGCCAAGGGTAAGCTATGCAACCCCCCCCCGAAAACTCTCAACCGCTTCCCCGGCCATATGTACGTGACCATCTTTATCCAGAGTAATCTGTAAATCTCCGCCGGGTTGGGTAACAGTGATGCTGCTCGAGCATAAGCCTTTATGAACAGCCGCCGCTGCCACGGCACAGGCACCACTGCCGCAGGCCTGGGTTAACCCTGCACCGCGTTCCCATACCCGCATTTTCAAATGTGTTGGTGATAACACTTGTACCACTTCCACATTAATGCGCTCTGGAAACAGGGGATGATGTTCGCCCAGTGCACCCCAGGTGGCCAGGTCATCAGCATCGACATCATCTACAAAAAACACCAGATGCGGGTTGCCGACATGCACAACCAGGGGATCATTGAGTGTGCCCAGGACAATGGGTTCAGCAGGGGGGGTAATAGTGGCTTTGCCCATATCCACCGCAATGATGCCAGAGGGCAGGCGTGCGGCGTGTAACAGACCAGCATCACTTTCCAGCACACAGGCTGGCGTGTCGTGTTCATCCATAATGATTTTTGCCACACAGCGCGAGGCATTGCCACAGGTGGAAACGCGGCCACCATCGGCATTGAAAATCTGCATTTTAACATTGGCCGTGGCGGATGGCCATAGCACCACCAGCTGATCACACCCGACGCCCCGTCGCCGGTCGGCAAGATGACGCACCTGCTCGGTGGTCAGGTGTACAGCCGTTGTGCGGGCATCGATGATGACAAAATCATTGCCAAGACCGTGCATTTTGATGAAGGGGATGTTTTTCATGCTTGCATTTAAACGCTTTTGTGCCTATCTGTCCACATCCGCAGCATCACCCATCTGTTTTGTCTGCACCACTGGTTCGCGAGGGTTCGCGCACCGGTGTTTTTTGTTTGGAAGTATAGCATTGTTTAACCGCCTGAGCGACTCACTGGGAACGATTTTTGACCGCCTGAAAAAGCGCGGTGCGCTGTCGCCTGCTGATGTTGATGCGGCCATGCGGGAAATGCGCGTGGCACTGCTGGAGGCTGATGTTGCGCTACCGGTGGTGAAGGATTTTATCAGCAAGGTACGTGAACGCGCCGTTGGTCACGAGGTGGTGAAAAGCATCACTCCAGGTCAGATGGTGGTGAAGATTGTTCATGATCACCTGGTTGAGCTGTTAGGTGAAGAAAACGCGCCACTGCTTTTAAATACAACACCACCTGCCGTCATTCTGATGACCGGCTTGCAGGGGTCTGGTAAGACCACCACGGCGGGTAAGCTGGCGTTAAAACTGCACCGCCAAGGCAAGAAAGTCATGCTGGCCTCCCTGGATATTTACCGGCCAGCGGCGCAGCAGCAGCTGGAACTGCTGGCCGGGCAGGTCGGGGTATTGTCTCTGCCGATTATTGCGGGGCAGCAACCTCTGGCCATTGTTGAACGTGCAAAAACGGCAGCCAGCCTGCAGGCCTGTGATGTACTGATCCTTGATACTGCTGGTCGTCTGCATATTGATGAAACGCTGATGGCGGAGCTGGTGGCGGTAAAGCAGGCCGCGAACCCCTCCGAATTGTTGTTTGTCGCCGATGCCATGACCGGTCAGGATGCCGTGACCGTGGCCAAAAGTTTTCATGATGCTGTGGGTATCACCGGTATCGTGCTCACCCGTATTGACAGTGATGCACGCGGTGGGGCGGCTCTAAGCATTCGCCATGTGGCTGGTGCACCGATTAAATTCTTAGGTGTTGGTGAAAAACTGGAGGCATTGGAGGACTTTTACCCCAAACGCCTGGCCGATCGCATCCTGGGGATGGGAGATATTGTCAGCCTGGTGGAAAAGGCGGCAGATGCCTTTGAGCAGGAAACGGCGGAAAAAATGGCCGCCAAAATGCAGAAGGGGCAGTTTGACCTGGACGATCTGGCCATGCAGTTTAAGCAGATGCGCAAAATGGGTGGGCTTGGTTCCATTATGGGGATGATTCCAGGCATTGGTAAAATGGCCGCTCAGGTCAACCAGCCTGAAGCTGAAAAGAAAATGAAGCAGAGTGAAGCTATTATTTCTTCCATGACCCCGCGGGAGCGGCGTAACCCTAAAATCCTGGGCGCATCGCGCAAACGTCGGATTGCCAATGGTTCCGGAGTACAGGTACAAGATGTCAACCGATTGTTAAAGCAATACGAACAAATGGCTGGAATGATGAAAAAAGTTAGTCGCATGGATAAAAAACAACTCATGCGCAGTGGTATTGGAAATTTATTTCATTAGAAAGGGTTCTGGACAACTGTCATCCTGAGCGTAGCGAAGGATCTTATGCGGTAAAAGATTCTTCGGCTGCGCCTGAATGACAGAATGATTATATCAATATCGCGTCATGCCGGACTTGTTCCAGCATCCATTAAGCATAAATTTTACTATTAACAGGTTACAAGAAGGAGTTCATATGTCTGTTAAAATTCGCCTAAGCCGTGGTGGGTCAAAAAAACGCCCATTCTACAGTATCGTTGCCGCCAATTCGCGGGATCCTCGCGATGGTCGTTTCCTTGAGAAAATTGGCACCTACAACCCCATGCTGCCGAAAGAGCATGCTGAGCGTCTGGTGGTAAAGCAGGAACGCGCCAAGTACTGGTTGTCCGTTGGTGCCCAGCCTACAGATCGCGTGGCACGCATGTTTGGCGATCTGGGTCTGGTAGAAAAGCCTGCCGTTCCCAACAATCCGCACAAAGCTGCGCCTGGCAAAAAAGCTCAGGACCGCCTGGAAGCCCGTCAGAAAAAAGCGGCTGAAGCCGCCGAAGCTGCCGCTGCACCAGCACCACAACCTGAGCCTGTTGCTGAAGTTGTGGAAACACCCGCCGAAGCAGAAGCTGCACCGGAAGCGGCGGCTGAATAACAATGCCCTCTGTCGCCACGCATCAAGCCCATGTTCTTGTTGGTAAAATCGTGGCGCCGCATGGCATTAAAGGCCAGGTAAAGATTGTCAGCTATACCGCTGATCCGGCAACGCTTTTTGTGCTTAAAGATGTGGCATCATCTGCTGG
The DNA here is from genome assembly GCA_031376145.1 of Alphaproteobacteria bacterium. Taxonomy (GTDB): domain Bacteria; phylum Pseudomonadota; class Alphaproteobacteria; order JAJTHO01; family CANGXP01; genus JANMDF01. The sequence continues at coordinate 14,771 of JANMDF010000254.1, read as the reverse complement.
TAAGGCCTTCTCCCTGAAGGCGCATCAGCATAAAGGGGAAACCTTTGTCGTGACCATTGCCGGTGTGACCGATCGCAATGCCGCCGAAACGCTGGTGGGTACGGAACTGTATGTAGCCAGGGAAAGCCTTCCGGCGCCAGAGGCAGGCGAGTATTTTCATGCTGATCTTATCGGCCTGACCGTGACAGGGGCGGAGGCTGTAGTTCTGGGTACAGTGACGGCGGTTTATAACTTTGGTGCTGGTGATGTTCTGGAAATTACCCACGATGGCGACCGGCAGACGTTATACCCTTTTGATCACCACAGCGTGCTGAAAGTTGACATAAACGCCGGTAGAATAATTATTGATGCGGCCATTTTTTCGCAACTTTTGTGATATTGCGCATATTCTGCGTTGAAGGTTTAGGTTAAGGTGGTGCATGACGTCTTCTGTTGGAATATCTCCCATGACCAGCGTGTTTCCCGAGCTCCAGGCGAGCCTTAGGGAATCCGTGCGCGACATCACACACAGCGTTCTTGGAGGCGCTGATCGTGGTACGGGTGGACTGACAGAAGCGTCGCTTTCTCAATTGGCAGAAGCCATCCTCCAAGACGATATTTTGCGATTGGTGCATGATGTTGCGCATACCAAAGATCCAGCAGAGCGGTGGTTTCAGATTGATGGTGAACGGATTGATGCGGTTGCCCTGTGGCAATCTGTCGAAAACGATCTATTGACAACACTGGATACGTTCACGCAACCGCTGGATACGACCATTGCGATTGCTGCTGATGGGCTGTATGGTAATGAGCGTGGGTACATGGAAGAGCTATTGCCTGAGCCTGAGCCGGACATTGTACCAGAGCGTGCGTTAAGTCCGATGTTGATAGAGGCAAAAGATCTATCGATGCTTGCGGTGCTTGAAAAAGAAAATGCTCGTACCCCTGCCGCTAAAAGCGTTTTTGAGGGGTTGTTTCAGGAATTATTCCTGCAGATGGCCTCTGCCGGACGTGGGCGTTAATTTTTATGACCTGGCAGGCCACCGTTCTAACCCTGTATCCTGATTTGTTCCCGGGCAGTCTTGGCTGTTCTCTTGCCGGACGTGCCCTGAAGAATAAGATATGGCAGCTGGATACTATTAATATCCGCGATTTTGCTGAAGATAAACACGGTACAGTGGACGATACCCCTTATGGTGGTGGGGCGGGGATGGTCTTAAAGGCAGATATTGTGGGTAAGGCCTTAGATACACTTGATTTACAAAAAAGACCTTGCTACTATCTGTCTCCCCGTGGTGCGGTATTTACGCAGGAACACGCGCAAACCTTGGCTGAAGCTGATGGCGTCGTGTTGTTGTGTGGTCACTTTGAGGGGATAGATGCCCGTATTCTGGAGCATTATCCCATCACTGAACTCAGCATTGGGGACTACGTGCTGTCGGGCGGTGAAACGGCGGCACTGGTGGTGTTAGATGCAGCGGTGCGCCTGTTGCCCGGGGTAATGGGTGATGACACATCGGCGCATGAGGAAAGTTTCAGCAACGGGTTGCTGGAATATCCGCACTACACACGACCTGCCGAATGGCGGGGACTATCCGTGCCGGAGATTCTGCGATCCGGCAATCATGGGGCAGTAGCCCAATGGCGGCAACAACAGGCAGAGGCATTAACGCAGGCACGGCGTCCGGATTTATGGGATGCGTACCAGCACGATAAGATTAACATGCGTAAGGGCAAAGGTCATGAACATCATTGAACAACTCAACCAGGAACAGATTGCGCAGCTCACTGCAGGCAAAACCATTCCCAAGTTTGCCCCAGGTGATACCCTGAAGGTGAATGTGAAAATCGTTGAAGGTGAGCGCGAGCGGGTACAGGCCTATGAAGGCATCTGCATTGCCCGTAAAAACCGTGGCCTGCATTCCAGCTTCACGGTGCGCAAGATTTCTTCAGGTGAGGGCGTGGAGCGGGTATTCCCGCTGTACTCACCGCTGGTAGCCAGTATTGAAGTCCTGCGTCGTGGCCACGTGCGCCGTGCGAAACTGTATTACTTGCGCGAACTGTCCGGTAAAGCGGCGCGTATTCGTGAACGCACCACCGGGGCTGGCTTTCGGGCGAAGAAAGCATAGATGCATCCCGGAACGGCACAATATCTTGCTGTACAGATTGTACAGCAGGGTGTGCCTGAGGATGTGCTGTTGACTGACTTTATGAAAACGGCCTGGGCTGTTGCTGATAGCTGTTACAGTGCGGCAGCATCTGCCAAGAATGAGACATCATACACGGATTTGCAACGCAGTAATCTGCATGCTACGGCTCGCATGGGATACGGAAATTTGCAGAATATTATTGTGGATCACGCGAATAAGTTGCCAGCACTTTATGATGCGTTGACTGATACATCTCCGGAAACCGTGAAAGCAGTTATTGAATTGTTATTAGACAAACATACAAACGGTAGGTATGGAATTCTAAAAAATCAGTATTTTGAATTGCCTAGTAAGTTTCCCAAGACACGTTAAAAGGTAGTATAATGCCCCAAACCCTGTTCGATAAAATCTGGCAAAGCCATGTCGTGACAAAGCAGGATGATGGCACCTGCATTTTGTACATCGACCGGCATCTGGTGCATGAAGTCACCAGCCCGCAGGCTTTTTCCGGTCTGAAAGCCAATAAGCGCCGTGTGCATCGCCCAACGGCAACCCTGGCGGTGGCCGATCATAACGTGCCTACCAGTGACCGCAAGAATGGCATTGCCGATCCAGAATCCCGCTTGCAGGTGCAAACACTGGAACAGAACTGCCGTGACTTTGGTGTGCCGTATTTTTCCATGCAGGATATCCGCCAGGGGATTGTGCATGTGATCGGGCCAGAGCAGGGTTTTACCCTGCCTGGCATGACCATTGTCTGTGGCGATAGTCACACCGCGACGCACGGGGCGTTTGGTGCGCTGGCGTTTGGTATTGGCACATCAGAGGTCGAGCATGTCCTGGCCACCCAGACCCTACAGCAGAAACCCGCTAAAAACATGCGTATTACGGTGGATGGTACGTTACCCTTTGGAGTCACAGCAAAAGATATGGTGCTGGCCATTATCGGTCATATTGGCACGGCGGGTGGCACGGGTTATGTGATTGAATTTGCCGGCAGTGCCATGCAGTCTCTCAGTATGGAAGGCCGTATGACGGTGTGTAACATGGCCATTGAAGCCGGTGCACGCGCTGGTCTCATCGCACCGGATGAAACAACCTTTGCGTATTTGAAGGGGCGTCCGCTGGCACCAAAAGGCGGGGCGTGGGAGCAGGCGGTGGCGTACTGGCGCACCCTGCCCACCGATACTGGCGCGGTGTTTGACAAAGAGATTACGTTGAAATCCGAAGACATTGCGCCCACCATCACCTGGGGCACCAGTCCGCAGGATGTGGGGGCAATTACCGGTGCTGTACCCAATCCAGCTGATTACAGTGATCCTGCCCGTCAACAGGCGGTGGCGCGGTCACTGGACTATATGGGCTTGACGGCGGGTACGAAGTTCACGGACATTAAGATTGATACCGTGTTCATTGGCTCCTGCACCAACAGCCGTATTGAGGATTTACGCGCCGCCGCAGCGTTGGCGCGGGGACGCAAGGTTGCAACCGGCATTCGTGCCATGGTGGTGCCTGGCTCCGGTCTGGTAAAAGAACAGGCTGAAACCGAAGGGCTGGATAAAATTTTTATTGAGGCCGGTTTTGACTGGCGCGAGCCAGGATGTTCCATGTGTCTTGCCATGAATGCGGATAAGCTTGCACCGGGGGAGCGCTGTGCATCCACCAGCAACCGTAATTTTGAAGGGCGTCAGGGTAGGGGCGGGCGAACTCATTTGATGAGTCCGATAATGGCAGCATCGGCGGCTATTACCGGTCGTCTGACCGATGCCCGCGATTTTCTTTCCCAAAAATCTCAGGCGGCGGAGTAATCACCATGCAACCCTTCACCACCCTGACTGGCATCGCTGCCCCTCTGCCGATTCTGAATGTCGATACCGACATGATCATCCCCAAGCAGTTCTTGAAAACCATTGAACGCACGGGGCTGGGCAAAAACCTGTTTTTTGAAATGCGTTATGATGTGGCGGGTAATGTGGTGACGGATTTTGTCCTGCATCAGCCAGCCTATAAAGCTGCGCAGATTCTGGTCACCGGTGCGAACTTCGGTTGCGGGTCTTCGCGTGAACATGCGCCGTGGGCACTGCTGGATTATGGCATCCGCTGTGTGATTGCTCCCAGTTTTGCCGATATTTTCTTTAATAACTGCTTCAAGAACGGTATTCTTCCCATTGTTCTGCCAGAAGACGTTGTAAAAAATCTGATACAGCAGGTGCAGGATAAGCCTGGTGCAGCACTAACCATTGATCTGCCCAATCAAACGATCACCGATACCAAAGGCCAGAGCATTGCCTTTACCGTGGATAGTTTCCGCAAGCACTGCCTGCTGGGTGGGTTGGATGACATTGGTTTGACGCTGCAGCACAAGACATCTATTAATCAGTTTGAACAGCGCGATCAGGCACAGAAGCCCTGGCTGTGGCAGTCAGTCAATGCATGATGCTCAATTACAGTTGCCATATTTTTATGTGGTAGAGAAAAGTAATTTATCAGTAGCTTACGATTGCCTGAAGCAATTTAGGGATGATTACCAAGAAACAGGCGCCCATGAAAATTTTCGGCCTTTCAAATCTTTGATTGTTGATGATCGTGAAGACACATCAGTGTTGATGTTGCAGGTCACGCAGCAATTAGGCCTCTATTTAGAAACTGTTACTTTGAGGGATGTTCTGAAAAACACGCATTCTACATTTGCCAACATTGATAGAATGATATCAGCAGATAGGTTTCTATCGAACATAGGAGGGACTCAAATTTTCACTGATGGTATTGCGATGGTCTCAGTATCGCTTGTGAAGCCATCATTGTATTCATTATCAAAAGAAGTTGGTGTTGAAGTCGGCAAAGTACAGAATTTTGAATTACATACGCACCTACCGCACCGTGATTTGTCGCGTGCGGCTGGGCAGGGTATGTTATTGAGTATTGACGAAAAATTTACTTTCCATGTTGCTAATGGTGTGGATTACTCTGAAGTTCTTGCGCAGGCAAAAAAATCAGAAGTCTATTTTGAAAATGAAGCATTCTCGGAACTTCAACATTCCATAATGCCGTTTAGCGGGCGTAATGACGGGAAATGATTCCGATTTTTTGAGGCATATTGTGTATCAATGGTTGAAAATAAATTAATTCAATTGCCCTGTTTTTATGTCGTGAACACGGCCGATCTGGAAACTGCATTTGCCTATATTGAGGATTATCAACGGGATTTTCAAGAGACAGGATCCAAAGACAGTGCTTTTAAGCCCTGGGGTTCCGTCATCGTTGACGAACGTGGTGAAAGGTCATTACTGATGTTGCGTGTGACGGCAGCGACAGACAAGTGGTTATGTCGTACGGTTTTGCAGAATCACCTGTTATTTAACGTATCAACACACGTATTTCTGGGCGATGTTGTGCGCCAGACAACCGATATTTTTGCTGCACCAGATCCAACGCCGGTGAAAGATCAGGTCGCTGTGGTGCAGGTGAGGCTTAACAATCCGTATCGCTATTCTTTTGCTCAGCAGAAAGCCCGTGCTGTTGATCCCTTGCGGCACTATGCTATTCGTGAACCAAAAGATGGTGATCTGCTATTGGATATTGACCCCAATCTGTCATTTCATCTAACAAGCGACGTTGACTGGAAAGCAGTTCTGCAAAAACCAACAGTGCTGACCAGCGACAATGTTATTAATATATTCAGGAATCGAGAACCCCGATCATGAACCCAACCCTCCTCCTTCTCCCCGGTGATGGTATTGGCATTGAAGTTATGGCGCAAGTGGAACGCCTGATTGCCTGGTTGCAGACCCATAAAAACTTTTCAGTCCAGGTGGAAAAAGACCTGGTGGGCGGCAGTGCCATTGATGCCCACGGTATACCCATTGCTGATGCAACCATGGAAAAGGCCATGCAGGCGGATGCCGTGCTGCTGGGGGCGGTTGGGGGCTATAAATGGGATGATCTGCCGTTTGCCATTAAGCCGGAACGCGGGTTGCTCCGTTTGCGCAAAGACATGCAGCTGTTTGCCAACCTGCGTCCGGCCATGGTGTTTGATGCCCTGGTGGATGCCTCTACCCTGAAACGGGAGGTGGTGCAGGGTTTGGATATCATGATCGTGCGGGAACTTACCGGCGGTGTGTATTTTGGCGAGCCACGCGGTATTACCACCCTGCCTAATGGTGAAGAGCAGGGGGTGAATACGCAAGTGTATACAACCCATGAGATTGAGCGGGTGGCACGGGCGGCTTTTGACCTGGCACGCCAGCGCGACAAACGGGTATGTTCCGTGGAAAAAGCCAACGTCATGGAAAGTGGCCTGCTGTGGCGGCAGGTGGTGACAAAGATTCACCAGGCTGACTATACCGATGTACAACTTTCCCACATGTATGCCGATAACTGTGCCATGCAGCTTGTACGTAACCCCAAGCAGTTTGATGTGATCGTGACCGATAACCTGTTTGGTGATCTGTTGTCAGATTGTGCCGCCATGCTCACCGGTTCTCTGGGCATGTTACCATCCGCATCACTGGGTGCGGCGGATGCGCAAGGCAAGCGCAAGGCACTGTATGAACCTGTACACGGCAGTGCACCGGACATTGCCGGTCAGAATAAAGCCAACCCGCTGGCCACCATCATGAGTTTTGCCATGTGTTTGCGCTATTCCCTCAACAGGGAAGATCTGGCACTGATCATCGAAAACGGGGTCAAGCAGGTATTGGCCGATGGCATCCGCACCGGCGATATCATGCAGGATGGCTATACCCTGGTGGGTACAAAAGAAATGGGTGATGCGTTACTGTCGCGGTTGCAGGCATAAAGCCTTCCGATACACATCCAGCGTTTGTGCCAGCATATCCTGTAATGCATAATGCGTCCGGCAGTGTTCACGCGCCTGGGTGGCCATGCGTTGATAGGTTGATGCCGGCATGGACAGGACGTGCTTTAATGCCCGCGCCAGATCCTCGCGATCAGCGACATGCACCAGATATCCGGTTTCCCCGTGAATAATAGTTTCCAGCGCACCGCCGTGCTCGCTGGCAATGACCACCCGTCCCATGCAACCAGCCTCGACAATTACCCGGCCAAAGGCCTCCGGCTTGGTGGACGGCACCAGGACATAATCAGCCGCCATGTAAGCCGTTTGCATGTCTGTGGTCTGCTGTACAAAGCTGACGCGGCTTTTCAGATTCAACGTGTCAATCAGGCGGTGCAGCTGTTCCGTATACGCTCCAGGCGTCTGATCCCCCAGAATCACCAGGTGGCAGGCAATGTCCTTAATAAGGTTTAACGCCTGGATGGCCACGACGTGGCCTTTCCAGCGGCTTAAACGTCCGGGCAGCAGCAGCACGGGCGTATGTTCCGGTATTTTCCAGGCGGTTTTCAGGTTGGCAACAGCGGTGGCAGGCACATGAGCGGGGTTAAACACCTCCAGATCCACACCACGCGGGATAACGCGGATGTGTTCGGCGGGCATGTTTCGGTGATAGGTTTTGATATAATCTGCTATGAATTCCGAAATGGCGATGACCGTTTGTCCTTTGGTCATGACGCTGTTGTAATACCGCTTCAGGCGTGTGCCCTGACCGTACGTACCGTGGTAGGTGGTGATCAACGGTATTTTGCACCAGCGGCAGGCAGCATAGGCACTCCAGGCTGGCCAGCGGCTGCGGGCATGCACCAGACTGATGTTTTCGCTGCGAATCAGGCGTATGAGTGCCAGCGTATTGCTGATGAGCGTTAACGGAGTTTTACGGGCAAACCCCTTGATGGTGACGTGGGTAGAGGTTTCTTCCAAGGTGCTGACCAACTTGCCACCGGCACTGGCAACCAGGGAACGCCAGCCCTGCGCATGAATAGCACTGGCAACTTCCAGGGTGCCACGCTCCACCCCGCCCAGATTCAGTGCGGGCAGGACTTGCAGAATGGCAGGGGTATGGGTATCAGTAGGGGACAAAACGTTCAGGAATATGAAAATTAATGGCGGAACTCTCTCTAGCCGATGGCGGCATGCTTGCCTATCATAAAGTACAGCCGACAAGGGATCAAGCACCACTTGTGGTGTTCTGTCATGGTTTCATGTCCAACCAGCATGGTGCAAAAGCCCTGTATGTTGAGGATTTGTGCCGAAAACAGGGCTGGGGTTGTGTGCGGTTTGACTGTTTTGGTCATGGTGATTCCAGTGGTGATTTTACGGATGGTACGATTGGCCGCTGGCGGCAGGACGTTCTGGCTGTTCTGGATCACCTGTGTGATCGCCCCGTGATTCTGATTGGTTCCAGTATGGGAGCATGGCTGGCAATACTGGCGGCTATGGCAAATCCTGCCAAAGTGGTAGCTTTTGTGGGTCTGGCTGCTGCACCAGATTTTACCGAAGATCTGCTGTGGCAGCCTGCATCACCTGCCATGAAGCAAGCACTCCTGGAACAGGGCAAATACTGTCATGACAATTGTACCGGCGGTGATCCCTATATCATCACCCGCCAACTGATTGAGGAGGCACGATCACACTTGGTGATGCGCAGCCCTATACATATCAGTGTACCTATACGCTTGATCCACGGTATGGCTGATACCGATGTGCCCTGGCAGTTGTCCGTTGCCCTGGCGAAAAACATCACCGGCAGTGATTGTCAGTTGCGCTTGATCAAGGATGGAGATCACCGGTTGAGCCGGGATCAGGATCTGCAGGTACTGGGAAAAACCTTGTCTGATCTATGCTGAAACATCTTCTGTATTACGTGCCGGCGCAAGTTCTGCCAGCCTTGATGTCGCTGCTGGGTGTGGCGGTGTTCACCCATCATATGGGGGTGGTGGATTACGGCCAACTGGCCATTGCACTGGCGGTGGTAACGGCGGGGCAGGGGGTTGCCCTGCAGTGGCTGTGTGCCAGTGTCATGCGGTTTTATCCCAAGGCGCGGGAAGAAGGTACTCTACCAGCTTTGTTGGCCGGGACTGGCAGCTGGTGGTTGATCTCAAGCCTGCTAACCCTCCTGGGGCTGGGGGTGGCCAGTGCTTTGTTCTTACCGACAACAGCACGTGGGCAGAGTGTGATGCTATGCGCAGCATTGCTGTACGTTACCCTTAGCCTGGCGTTTCTGACCATGCGTGTACACATGGCTGCCATGCACAGCCGTCGCTACAGTCTTCTGCAAGCTGTACAATCAATTGGGGGGATGGGCACGGCCTGTCTCCTGGCCTGGTATGTTTCAGCGACACCGCAGGCGATACTGCTGGGCTTTGTGTTGGGGTATATCTTTGTGCTGCTGGTGGATTATCGCAATGTCATCGGCCTGTTTCGACTGCACCGCGATGATGCAGGCATGCGACACAGAATCTGGCAGTTTGGCTGGCCAATCATTATTTTTTCCGGGTTCAGTTTTATCCTGTCCAAGGGTGACCGGTTTCTGGTGCAGGCTCTGCTGGGCAGTGAAGCGGTGGCGTTGTATGCCGCCCCCTATAGTCTTGCTGAGCAGGCAATCAGCGTTATTTTTCTGATTATCGTACCAGTAACGCACCCGCTGGCGGTACGCGCCTATGAACAGGGCAGCGCGGCACTGGCTGAACAGATGCAGGTGAATGCCAGGGTGGTTTTTGGTCTGGCTGCCCCCGCCGCTTTAGGTTTTGCCATGCTGGCATCGGAAATCAGTGACTTGATTCTGGCAGAAGCCTATTACGATCTGTCTGTGCAAGTGTTGCCCTGGGTTGCCCTATCAACACTGATGTTTGGGTTGAAAGCGCACTACCTGGATCACGCTTTTCAACTGGCGCATAAAAATAAATATCAACTGTATATTCTGATTCCTGCAGCAGCACTGAATCTGCTGCTGAACCTAATATTATTGCCGCGTATTGGTGTCATGGGAGCGGTGTACGCGACGGTGATCAGCTATGCCCTGGCACTCATTGGCTCGTATTATCTGGCGCAACGCGCCTTTCGTTTTACCTTGCCGTGGCTGGACTTGGCAAAAATTACACTCGCCTGTCTGCTGATGGCTGCGGTGATGTCTGTGATTGAAATAGACGTTGTCTGGCAGTCGCTGTTGTTAAAATTCCTGCTGGGGGCGGGCAGCTATGTGCTGGTGGTTTATACGATGGGATTGTTACCTGTGCTGCGCCGTTAAAAACGTCACATGCCCCATTTTACGGCCAGGCTTGGATTCGGTCTTGCCATACAGGTGCAGGCGGGCGTTAGGATTTTGCAGGAGCGGCGCATGAGTGGCATCGTCACCCAACAGATTCTGCATCACCGCGCTAGCGGTTAATAAGCCCGTATCACCCAGTGGCAGGCCAGTGCAGGCGCGTACCAATTGTTCAAACTGACTGGTCTGGCATGCTTCCATTGTCCAGTGGCCGGAATTATGCGGGCGCGGTGCCAGTTCATTGATCAGCACATCCCCGCTTCGGCTCACAAACATTTCGACAGCCAGCAGGCCAACCAGCTGCAGGGCATTAATCAGCCGGGTGGCGGCGGCAATGGCGGCTTGCGCCGTTGCCGTGCTGATGCTGGCCGGCACGGTACTGGTATGTAGCACCTGCTGCCGGTGTGCATTTTCCGTAACGGGAAAGCAGACCACCGTCCCATCTATCCCGCGTGCGGCAATCACTGACACTTCGCAGGCAAAATCTACCAGGCCTTCCAGGATACAGGGCTGTTGAATGTTCCACCACAGCATCGCCGGATCTTCATCCCCCGTCAAACGCCACTGGCCTTTACCATCATAGCCCATGCGGCGGGTTTTCAGGATGCCTCCGCTCAGTTGTTGCAGGGCGGCGGCCAGATCTTCTGCACTGTTAACGGGCATAAATGGCGCGGTGTTACAGCCCTGGCTGTGGGCAAACTGTTTTTCCAGCAGGCGATCCTGGGTGACTTCTACACAGGTGGGTTGCGGGTATACTGGTTTAAACCGCTGTACGTACTCCAGGGTGGCTATGGGAATATTCTCAAATTCCAGGGTGATCACATCGACGCTGCTGGCAAAGGCCGCCAGGGCTGGAAGATCATCATAAGCGGCGCAGGTGTAAAAGCGGGTTACGTCAAAGGCCGGACTGTCGGCTTCTGGCGCATAAATATGTGTAAGATAGCCAAGGTTTGCAGCGGCCAGTGCCGTCATACGTCCCAGCTGGCCGCCACCCAGAATACCAATGGTGCTGTTAGGGGGCAGGGGTGTCATTGCGGCGTCAACGCCACGCTGTCGGTTTGCTGCTGTCGAAAAGCTTTTAAGCGTTGGGCAAGGTCATGATCATGCAACGCAAGGATAGATGCTGCCAGCAGGGCGGCATTGATTGCCCCGGGTTTGCCGATAGCCAGTGTTCCTACGGGGATACCACCGGGCATCTGGACAATGGACAGTAAACTATCCTGGCCGCTCAGGGCTTTGCTTTCCACAGGCACGCCCAATACAGGTAAATGGGTGAGGGCGGCGGTCATGCCCGGCAGATGTGCCGCCCCGCCAGCACCGGCGATAATCACCTGAAATCCTTTATCCGCCGCCGTTGTCGCAAAATCATACAGACGTTGTGGGGTGCGATGCGCAGAGACAATCAAAGTGGTATGCGCAACGCCCAACTGCGTTAAGGTATCCGCGCTGTGCTGCATGGTTGCCCAGTCGGACTGACTGCCCATGATAACTGCAACAGGTGATATGGATGTTTTCATAGAAATTTTTAAGAACGTTGTTGGTTGATGGCAGCAATATGCGACGAATAAGAGTCGGCAAAATACTGCTCAAAAGGCACAAAAGCTATATCAAAAGCTTCTCTAGATGGTGTTGATGTATTCAGTGTATTATAAAGTGTTATAACTTCTGGTAGTTGCATATTGAAACCAAGGTAGTACTCCAAGATATCCTCTATGGACTCTACCTTGGACACACGCTTTTCATTGCCGCTTTCATCGGTATATAATGCTCTGTGGGCGTTGTGCGAACCGACATGCTGCCATAGGGTTTCTTTAATTGCCACACAATCGGGCAGGATATTATGAATGGTTAAACTATCTACATCAAAATCAATTTCAGAAAAAGCAATACTCTGAGACGGATAATGCCCAAAAACACTTCCTGCAGTTGTAACGTCGCTGATACAAGATACGTTTAAATCTCCGCACCATCGGGCAATGCTGGGTTGGCGGTAACTCTTGTTAAATATGCAGTGATTACCTAATAAAACCAGATGCTGCTGAGCAGGTTCCGTTTTTATCTCGCAAGAGACTTTTAATTTAAATAAAGTTTCATTTTCTGCTTCTTCGTCAAGTTCATAACTTCTGATGCCAAGGTCAGAATTGCGGAAATCATGAATAACATAATCTGCTTGCAGAGCAGAGCAGGCGTTCTGGGTGATGGTTGTTTTTCCCATTCTGGAGCCACCACACAAAACAATATATGCACTGGTATGCGCCGCTTTCAGTTGTTCCACGATTGATGCAGTAACACCGTTATTGCGCTCAGCAGCGCCAAAAAACAGATCGTCATACTTGATCGGCATTAGGCAATAATATCCGGCAGCAGTTCGCTTTCAATTTTCTGAATCTGATCGCGCAGCTGTAGCTTGCGTTTTTTCAAACGCTGCAGCTGTAAATAATCAATGGTGCTTTCTCGTGCCAGCTGGGCAATAATGTCATCCAGACGGCGGTGTTCGTCGTAAAGCTCTGTCAGCCTTTTACGCAGCCATTCTTCATTTGCAAGCATGGGAACCGGGTATTCTGCGGATGTGCATGGGTATGATATTGACTTTCCATATACAGGGAAGCTGAGTATACACGAAATTATGGTGCAATGCAAACAAGAGTTGAAACAGCGCATGACGACACGAAAAATCGGTATTATGACCAGTGGTGGGGACTGTGGTGGCTTGAATGCCGCGATTCGTGCCGTGGTGCTGCGTGCGGTGCAGCATTATGGCTTTGAAGTATACGGCATACGGTACGGTACACTGGGACTGATGGCAAGGCCGGTACAGATGGATCGTCTGCTGCCGGAACGGTTTGATGCCAACCTGCTGCGCCAGGGCGGCACGGTGTTGGGTTCGGTCAATACCGGTAGTCCGTTTGCCTTCCCACTAGCAGATGGCACATTCCACAACCGTAGTCAGGACGTCATTGACGGATTCCAGCAAACGGGTCTCGACAGTCTCATCTGTGTCGGGGGTGACGGCAGTCTCGATATTGCGAGAAAGCTGGCATTGCAGGGTGGAATTAATATCGTGGGGATTCCTAAAACCATTGATAACGATGTGCCGGTAACGGAAAGTGCCATTGGCCATGATACCGCTGTGCAGGTGGCCGTTGAAGCCCTTGATCGGCTGCAACCCACGGCGGCCAGTCATAACCGTCTGATGATTCTGGAAGTCATGGGGCGGGATGCCGGGCATATTGCTCTGGCAGCAGGGATTGCTGGTGGTGCGGATATTATCCTGATCCCTGAGATTCCCTATACACTGGCGGCTATTGAGGCAAAAATTCAACAGCTGCGTGCCAATGGTCGGAATTTTGGCCTGATGATTGTTGCCGAAGCAGTAAAAGCCCTGGATGGTCAGCATGTAACCCAGCACGGCGGCGGGGAGAAAGCCCGCTACGGTGGTATTGGCCAGCACCTGGCTGAACAGCTGACTGCCAGTACTGGTGCTGAAATACGCGTAACGGTACTGGGGCATCTGCAGCGCGGTGGGCAGCCCTCCGCCTATGACCGCCTGCTGGCATCGGCTTTTGGTATCCACGCTGTTGATCTGGTGGCCGCTGGAAAATATGATCGCATGGTCGCCTGGCATAACCGGCAGGTGATTGATATTTCCCTGGCCGAAGCGGTGGCCAGCAATCAGATCGTGGATGTCGACGGTGCACTGGTGCGCACCGCTAGAGGGCTGGGGATTTGCCTGGGTTAATTTATCTGGGTTAACCAGGTTGACACAAACTTTGACTAAACACAGCTGTTCGGCTAGGGTATGTGCGTGATGAGGAGTAGCATATGCGCGTCATGCAGGTTATGGGTGGTACAGAGCACGGTGGTGCCGAGGCGCATTTTGTCAAAATGGTCTGCGCACTGCAAAAGGCTGGTATTGAGCAGAAAGCGATATTGAAACAGCATCCGGTGCGGGCTGAACAATTGCGCAAAGCCGGTGTTGACGTGGTTGAGGTCATACAGGAAGATTTTACCAGTCCATCTGTTACGGATCTGCTGAGAAAAGAAGCCCAGCAATTCAAGCCAGCTATAGTCCAGACCTGGATGTACCAGGCTACCCGCGCCATGCCACGGGGAGACTATCTGCAGATGGGCTGGTTGCGCGGCTATCAACACCTGAGTGACTACAGAAACTGTGATCATCTGATTGGTATGACCAAGGGCGTAGTGACGTCGATTATGGAACAGGGCTGGCAGGCGGAACGTATCCATCACATCCGCCCGTTTGCTGAAGAAAAAAACAGTCCCCCAATGCCAAGGAGCCAGTTTGATACGCCGGAGAATGCGCCGCTATTACTGGCCATGGGTCGGCTGCACTGGCATAAGGCTTTTGATACCCTGATTATGGCACTGCCGCAGCTGGAAAATCATTATGTGTGGATCGCTGGTGAAGGCGAACTGCGCCGGGAGCTGGAGGATTTTGCCCGTGAGATTGGCGTGCGGGATCGCGTACGCTTTTTGGGGTGGCAGGATGATCAGGCCGCCC
>JANMDF010000227.1:0-4460 GCA_031376145.1 Alphaproteobacteria bacterium | reverse complement strand
ACTACCCGCAAGTGTAGTGGACGTACACCGGACGGTGAGAGATGCCGCAGTCAGCAGGACAATCTTACGGTGATAGACAATAAAAGCCACTTGCCGATCCCCGGTAGTGCGGGTAGTGTGGATAAAAATAATAAGGAGCTGACGTTATGGCCAATGTCCAAATGCCCTGGAGTATTAAAGGTGTCAGTGATGAAGCGCGACAGATCGCGCGCGAGCAGGCACAGGCTGCTGGTATTACCATGGGGGCGTGGCTCAGTGATTTAATTGTCGCCGCCGCCATTGAAGATATGGCTGCCAATACCCACCTACCTCAACAAGCTGACCCCGCAACACCACAAAAAAGCATCTCTGTTACACAGAAATCTGATGGTCGTGCTACAGGTGAGCATAACATGATGGAGTCAGAACTGGCGCAGCTGGTGCTGACCATTGCCAAACGTGTGGCTACCCTGGAAAAAGATACTGCTAGTTTTGCCGCATCGTTTCAGGATCAACTTTCCTTATTCCGCAAAAGCCTGCAGTCGCTGGAAGCCAGCAGAGCCATTCCTGCAACCGTACGATCCAGCGTTACTGCCTGACTCTCGCACATATTGTCTATCACCGTAAGGTTGGTATGCTAGACGAGGCTAGCGAACCACCCGCAAGTGTACCGAGAACGTACACGCGGACGGCGAGAGACGCCGAAGTCAAAAGGACAACCTTATGGTGATGGACAATAGCATTAATAGACCTTTACTGTGTGCATAAGCCGCACAAATGGGTTGCGGTGCGACAGATCAAAGATGACCTGTGCGGGCAAACCGGCCAGATTGGCCGGTATCTGATCGGTAGTACGCAACAGTACCGTTGCATAATCGGTGTTATGTGCAATATCAACTGGCAAGCCGGTTCTCGGATCTGTGGGGGGTAATCGTCGAATGCTGCTGACGTATCCTGTGATAACGTTCTTGCGATCTGGCAATAAAATATCGGCGCGTCCTTCCTGTATGAGACGCTCTGCATCGGCCTGCAGCACTCTGGCTTCAATGATCATATCTTCCGGTCGGCTTCCCTGTAAATCCAGCAATTTACTGCCCGTCTTTACCCAGGTATCTTCGCTGATGTAGCGTTGCCCCAGCCGGCAGTTGCACGGACTGGTGATATCCATACGCCCCTGCTCCTGCATGGCAATGTTCAGTTCGGCTTCCATATTGCGGTATTCCGCCTCTGCCAGGGCAATAGCCTGACGCACATCATGTGGACTGCCCTGAATCGCATTATTGCCGGTAACGTAAAACTGGCGGCTGGCAAGCTCGCGTTCCGTGCTGGCAGCAGCGATATTGGCCAGTAGTCTGTTGAGCGTTGCCGTTGTCTGTGCCAGATCCGCTTTAGCCTGATCAACAGCCTGTGCGCTCACGTACTTTTTTTTACGCAGAGCCTGCAGACGTTCCAGCTCTTTCTTCCTGGCGGCAACACTTGCCCGCCAGCCGGCAATGCTTGCACTTTCGGCTCGCAGTTTCTGGCTGGCAACCTTGGTATAGCCAGTAAAGAAATTTTCTGCTGACCCCAGTTGCTGCTGTAAAATGGCTATGCGCTCCTGTTGCAAATCCATTTTTGCACGCAATATGTCTATACTGGCTTTCTGTTTTGGGTTGATAATGCGTAAAATCGGATCACCGCGTCGGATGTTTTCGTCGGAAAGCCCACCCAACGTTTCCACCAGACCATCTGCTGGTGCTGTAACGGTATATACCGGGGCACTGACGGCAGCATAAACTGCCGGTAATGCAAATAACTGCGCACTGATTGCCTGCCACAACAGATAAAATACGGCAATGGCCAGCATCAATACGCTTGCATAACTGGCCAGCTTCCCAATGTTCCACTGCTTTTTCAAGGCACGTGATGTGGCATGAAAAACTTTTGCCGCATCTTTAACGGGGCGCTGGTGATACGCCTGCATGAGTGAATCCAGCGTGACTGGTGTGTCATTCTTTAAACAGAAAAAGACATGGCGCAGACTGTGATACACAGGCAGCGGTAAATCCTCAAAGCGTAACCCTAGCTGCTGGCTGTCAACATGATAACGCACAACACTGGCAGTGACGGGCATTGGAAAACTGCAGTCCTCCAGCATGATATGCAGCACCAGGGAGATTCTGGTATTACTGTTCCAGGGGCATTGTGGATAAATCAGACCAAGGCCACCAAGCGACCAGTTAGCCAGCACAAGCGGCTTGCCTTGCCAGGTGACAGACACACCTTTAGGCAACCGCTCATGATAACGCTGGCAGGCACTGTCCAGCCGCACAACATTATCATTATCATGGATTCCCGAGGGTGCCTGCATCGTATCCGATCAATCAATATTCAGGGTAAAAATCATAGTGAAGGTAAGGATAAAAGGTTAAGAATCAGTGCCAATGCAAAGGCATATCCGGATAAGGCGCTGACTTCACAAAAAGCAGCAAACCATTCCTGTCGATTATTCATAACGGTTGCCAGAATCCCGGGCTGCCGTTGTGCCCACCGTTGCCTGGGCAAGCGATAGTATGTGTGTATTTTTACAAGTGACCCGACAACCTGGTTATAAAACAGTAACAGTGGATACAGGGGGCTGAAACGCTGACGCACCACCCCCAGCAATACCCCGTACAGAAACCTGCTGAAGAGCACCCAGGTCACATATAACCACGCATAGCCGTACGAAGCAAACAGTGCCAGCAGCAGCACCGCCAGCGGCGCACTGAGTGCCGTCCACATGCTCAACCGCTGATCTATCAGGCTCCACCAGGTAAACAGAGGCATCCGCTGCCAACCCAGCGCAATGGCACGGCTATTGTTGCGCAGCATGTTCCCAAACCAGCGATGCATCAGCGGCAGGGAGTGCAACAGAAAGTTTTTCTGCTGTTGCTGCTCCAGACACTGCACGCGCACATCCGGCACATACAGCATATCCCATTGGTTTTCCAGTAAGGTGAACCAGGTAGATTTATCGTCACCGGTAAGTAACGGAATACTGCCATGGTGCCAGTGCTCAATAACATCATGCTCCAGACGGTTAATGAAGTGAGGGGAGAGGGCAATACTACCACGAAAAACGGAATACCGTCCCGTCAGGCATAATACACGCCGCGACAGGCTTTGTGCGCACATCAGGATATGACGCTGTGTCAGGCGCAGTGTATACCACTCCTGAACAACTTTTGTACCACTGGTCACTGCTGTGTTATCAACAGTGAAAGCACCAAGAGTGGGCAGGCTTTTAAAAAAACCGGATGTTTTTCTGAAAATGCCTGGCTGTACAACGGTATCACCATCCATTAAAATAACTTCAGCATCAGCCGGTGGTAACAGACGTGTGATCGCCCGCAATCCTTCAGCCATGGCAACGCGTTTACCAGCACCGCGCTGCAGCAACATGATCAGCGTCAATACAGGATTAGTTCGTCCCCCAAGATGGGCAAACAGACTGTCGAGCTGTTGCTGTTCCTGTTGAGTCCCTACCGCCGCAACGATGGTTATGGGGCGTTTTGCCACCATGGCTTCAGATATTAATGCAGCGTAACACCGCCGAAAAATGGTTGGTTCTATTTGATAGGATAACACCAGAATATACAGTGGTGCTGCATCCGGCGTAACAGCCCGACGGATGCGTGGAAAGACAATATACCGGTATACCAGGGCACGCAGCATATTCACCGCCGCCCATCCATAACGCCATATCCCCAGCACCCCAATCAGCAGAAAGCCTTCATGTTGTCGCAGACGCAGGGTTTCAGCGGGCATCTGGGTGCATAAGATGGCCAGCAGCAGGACATACAACAGCAACCATTGCAGCTGTTGCAGTAATGTAAACGATGATCTAGTGCTTGGTGTGTGTGCATGCTGCATACAATTGCAGGTAGCACAACCACAAGATATATGCAAGCATTATGGGAAATGGCGCAGTTACGCGAAATATGCCAGGAGTACGCGCTTATAAATGTCCGTTAACTGTTGAATGTCCTGAATATTCACAGACTCATCAACCTGATGCATGGTAGCACCGACACCACCGAATTCCAGCACCGGACAGTAATCTTTAATGAAACGTGCATCGGACGTGCCCCCGGTAGTGCTTAATACCGGTGTACGACCGGTGACGGCATGCACCACGTCGGTCAGAATAGCACACAATCGTGACGATGGGTTTAAGAATGCCTCGCCAGAAACAGTGATGTCCATATGATAATCACTGGTAACGGCCTGCACCTGCTGTTCCAGCCAACGACGCAGAGAAACACCAGTGTGTAAGGGATTAAAGCGAATATTGATTCTGGCGGTGGCATGAGCAGGGATGACATTCGTGGCAGTATTGCCAACATCAATACTGGTGATTTCCAGATTGCTGGGTTGAAAATGCTGTGTGCCAGCATCCAGCGGTGCTTTTTTCAGTACCTGTAAAATATCCAGTAATATCGGTATTGGGTTTTGAGCAC
>JANMDF010000201.1:0-4576 GCA_031376145.1 Alphaproteobacteria bacterium | reverse complement strand
GGCTTTTGAAACACCATGCCAACACGTGCCCGCAGAGCCACCACATCGACTTCCGGCGCATAGATGTTCTGCTGATCCAGGGATACGCTGCCCGTAACACGGCATCCTTCAATCACGTCGTTCATCCGGTTGATACACCGTAGAAATGTAGACTTCCCACACCCAGACGGGCCGATAAATGCCGTCACCTGCTTTGCACCAATATCCAGCGTCACGTCAAACAATGCCTGCTTATTGCCATAAAAGACACTGAGCCTGTCCGCCGAAAGTTTCACATTCTCTACCATTGTTTTTCCAGCTTGCTCCGCAAATAAATAGCCAGGGCGTTCATCACCATCAGAAATACCATCAGCACCATAATAGTTGCTGCTGTTTTTTCCATAAAGGCATGCTCCGGATCGTTTGACCAGATGTAAATCTGTACCGGCAACACGCTGGACGCACTTAAAACAGAGTCCGGAATCTGGGCAATAAAGGCCACCATACCAATCAGCAGCAGCGGTGCTGTTTCCCCCAGTGCCCGGGACATGCCAATAATCGTACCGGTAAGAATACCAGGTAATGCACAGGGAATGATGTGGTGAAATACCACCTGTATGGGAGACGCCCCAAGCCCCTGGGCTGCCTGGCGGATACTGTCAGGAATGGATTGCAGAGCAGAGCGGGTAGCAATGATAATGGTGGGCATCGTCATCAATGCCAATACCATACCCCCCAGCAACGGCGTTGAACGTGGTACATCAAAGAATTTGACGAACAAACTAAGACCCAGAAGGCCAAACACAATGGATGGTACTGCCGCCAGATTACTGATATTGACTTCGATCCAGTCTTTCCAACGGCCATTTCTGGCGAATTCCTGCAGATATACCGCCGCCATCACGCCCACCGGAAACGATAATACAAACGTGATCAACAGCGTCAGCATCGACCCTTTCAGGGCGCCGTAAAGGCCAGCCATCTCTGGTTCACGGGAATCGCCACTGGTAAAAAAGGTATCATTAAACTGCAGCCGCAAAACCCCGCGTTGCTGCAGAGACTCAATCAGGCGGATCTGCATGGCCGACAGTCTGGGGGCGGCTTTGCTGCCATATTTCAGGTATTGATCAATATCATCAGCCGCATTGATCGTCACCATACGTTTTTCGCCAATCATCAGTGGATTACGCAGGACATCTTCCATCAGCGTCAACTCAGCAAACGGGTTGATCAACGCCCGCATGGCGCGCCTGGTGGCAGGATTGCGATCTGGCGCAATCGTCGCCAGGGCGTCACTGATAATCTTACGGTAATTGCCGCGTCGGATGCTTTCAGCACTGGCACCACTGATCAATGCAGGATCAAGATGCACCTGTATCTGCAGTTTAGCCTGCTGCAGTACTGGATACCCCTTGCTGATGATACTGACCAGCAGGATACACAGCACTGTTGCAGCCAGGAGAATGGCCGCAAGGCCGAAACGTCGGAATCGCCGTTCAGCACGGTGTCGTCGTTTGATACGTGCGGGCTGCAGCAGATCAGTCATATTTTTCCCGATAGCGGCGCACAATTTTCACAGCAATAATGTTGAGGCATAATGTAATCACAAACAAGGTTAGCCCAAGCGCAAAGGCGGCCAGGGTTTTGGGACTGTCAAATTCCTGATCCCCCACCAGCAGGCTGACAATCTGCACCGTCACCGTTGTCAGTGATGCCAGCGGATTGGCTGTCAAATTCGCCGCCATCCCTGCCGCCATCACCACAATCATGGTTTCACCAATGGCGCGTGAAATAGCCAGCAACACGGCACTCACCAATCCAGGCAGTGCTGCCGGCAACACTACCTGCCAGATCATTTCAAATTTTGTCGCCCCAAGCCCCAGCGCACCGTCACGCAGGCGTTGTGGTACAGCTTTAATGACATCATCGGACAAAGAAGAGACAAACGGAATAATCATAATCCCCATCACCAGACCGGCAGACAGGGCACTTTCAGTCGAGATGGGCAGGCCAAGTTTCAAACCTGTTTGGCTGAGGAAAGGCGCAACGGTAGCCACGGCAAAAAAGCCATATACCACGGTGGGAACACCCGCCAACAGTTCCAGCATGGGTTTGGCGACAGCACGGAGTCGCTGGCTGGCATACTCACTCATATAGATAGCTGCCATCAACCCAGTGGGAACGGCGAGCGCAATAGCAATCACCGTAATCATGAACGTACCCCAGAAAATGGGAATAGCACCAAAAGCACCAGAACTGCCTGCCTGATCCGGACGCATGGCCAGCTGTGGGCTCCACTGCAGGCCAAACAGAAAATCTCCAAGGGGGATAATCTCAAAAAAACGAATGGCATTAAAGATGAGTGAGAGCACAATACCAAGCGTGGTCAGAACCGCGACCAGACAGGCCATCACCATCAGGGCGATGATGATCCTGTCCGTAACGCTTTTTCCGCGCCTGCGCCTCGTCACAAACATGTGCACTGCCGTTCAGTTGTAACGCTTACTAAGGCAAGACTATCGTCACAAGACCCTCGGCCTTATCACGTTCACTGTCGCGTTGTTCCATCAGCAAGGGAATCAAGCCTTTTTCCACCAGATAACCATCATCGCCAATGGCATTTTCACTGGTGTATTCAGTCAAAAAATCTTTCAGGCCTTTGACAATACCGACATGTGCTTTTTTAGCATAGATATACAATGGCCTGGATACTGGATAACGTCCATCAATAATGCTGTCAAACGCCGGCGCGACACCATCAATGGCAACCGGTTTCACCACATCCTGGTTATGATCCAGAAAACTGTACCCAAAAATCCCAATGGCCGTGGCATTGGTTGCCAGACGCTGAATAATGAGATTATCGTTTTCTCCTGCCTGCACATATACCCCATCCTCACGTACCGTAGCACAAGCCGCATGCTTATCTTTCTCAGGCAATGCCTTAATCACGGGATTTTCTGAACAACCAGGCAGCATGACCATATCCACCAGCGCATCCCGGGTACCGGAACTTGGAGGCGGGCCATAAACCTTAATATCTTCATCGGGTAATTTTGCGTCAATATCGCGCCATGTTTTGTAGGGGTTGGAGACCAACGCACCATCCACGGGAACTTTTTTAGCCAGCGCCATGTAAATCTGCTGGCGTGTCAGTGCCATATCGGCAGCGGCCAGCGCATGCCCCAGAACAATACCATCATAGCCGATGCGGATTTCCACAATATCACGCACGTTATTCTTTTTGCATAACGCCGCCTCGCTGGCCTTAATGGCGCGGGAGGCATTGATAATGTCGGGAGTATCTTCACCAGCCCCGGCACAGAACAGGGCAAACCCTCCACCCGTACCGTTTTCCTCAACAATAGGGGTGGGCAGGCCGTATATTTTACCAAAGTACTCGGCAACCGACGTTGAAAACGGAAAAACCGTAGAGGATCCAACAACCCGTATCTGCTCACGCGCCATCGCCGACCAGGAAACAAGCATGAACGTCAAACACAGAATTCTTGCTAATGTGCGCATGTTACACCTCACGATTAACAGGACCGACACAGCCTTTAAATGCCTTGTGCTTTTATGATGTGCAAGTCATGCTGGTTACTATTGCGCAAGTGATTTAGCAAAATCCCCGACAAGATGATATGATTTTTTTGTGAAGACTAGAGCGTGTTGAATAAATCGCTGTGCGCAGCGAGAAAGGTTCGTTTTCGAGAACCGGAAGCGCAAGTGTATACCGCATACATGCGAACCGGAGCCGAGGAGTGAAAAGGCAACGCTTTTTCACCCGCAGGCCAGTGAAGCCTTTCTTATTGAAAGCCCCTAAGGGGCGCATCGAAAAGATTAGGGCTGCACTGCAAGAAAATGGCCTTTCGCCAGCAAACAACTGTAGATTTACTCAACACGCTCTACAGGAACCTCTGCAAAAGTGGGCGATGTCATGTTGAGCCCCGTATCAAGTACGGGACAGGCTCCGCGAAGCATAGCATATTAATAGTTACAATGGGATCCTTCGCTGCCTCAGAGCTTGTCCTTAGAGAAACGAAGGAATGACAAAGGGCTTTTGTAGAGGTTCCTATTATTTACGTAAGTCCTGCATACAATTAAGTGTGTTACATATGCAACGATACACATGGAAACTGACACAGGTACTATACACTATTTACTTCACAAATTCACCACGATCGACTAAAACAGCCGGGATTTAGTAACCTTTCATTTCAGGGACTCCACAATGAAAACAAAATTTCTCAGCGTTGCAGCGACTCTCGCGCTGCTGTCCGCTTGCGCAAGCGACTACAAAAGCACCAATGCTGGTGCTGCCGGTGCAGATGGCATGGCTAATGCAAATGGTGGTGGCGAAGGCTACAACGTAGATTACGCAAGCCCTACACAGGCTTCGCTGGATCAACATGCCGGCGCCAAAGTCATGTTTGACTATGACAGCTACGCCCTGCGCGCTGATGCCCGTGAGACCCTGGATAAGCAGGCAAAATGGCTGAACGACCATGCTGCTGTGAACGTGGTCATCGAAGGTCATGCCGATGAGCGCGGCACCCGCGAGTACAACCTTGCCCTGGGTGAGCGCCGTGCCAAT
>JANMDF010000168.1:0-3451 GCA_031376145.1 Alphaproteobacteria bacterium | reverse complement strand
ACGCTTGATTTCTTCCAGAGCAACCTTTTCCTGTGCCGTAGTGCGACCACCACGATACAAGGGTTGCTCCAGAATCACTGCACCGGTACGCGGGGTACGTTCCTGCTTGGCATTCGCAAAGCTGCTCTGCCCATTTTCCTTGGTATAGCCCGTTGTCCCCTGCAATGAAACCTTGGGACGCCAGCCCGAACGCGCCTGCGAATATTGCTCGTCTATCGCCTTCAGATTTTCCTGCTCAGCCAGAATCTGTGGATTGGTTGTATAGGCTTTGACTAAAGCCTCACGCAAGGTCTGCAAACGTGCCGTTGTATCACGCAATGGCTGTTCAACTGCTGCTTTTGGTTCCGGCCGAACCACTGCTTTAATATCCGCCGCAAATGTTGTTGTCGACAGTACAACGCTCAATGTAGAAGCCAGCGCTACACCGGTGATTTTATAATAATTCATCTCAACCTGCCTCGTTCCTAATATCTTGCCATCATTGGCTCAACGGTATCCGCCCAGGCAGCAATGCCGCCACGCAAACTTAAAACATCGTGTATGCCCTGCCCACGCAACCACACCGCCGCATTCAGGCTGCGCACCCCATGGTGGCACAGGGTTACAACACGCCCCACATGCTGTCGAATATTTTCAAGCTCATCCGCCAATTGTTGCAGGGGAATGTGCCTTGAAGGCTGCACCTTACAGATATCGCGCTCCCACTGTTCGCGAACATCAATAATCAACACATCAGAGGGAATATCCCGCAGCAGATCCCGCAGGTTTTCAGGAGTTATTTCAAAGGTTGCGGCTGTACTCATGCTAAAATGTAAAGCCTGGCTGTGCGTTAAAACCTGGCAGATACGGTACCCAGCTATCTTGAATGGACTGCTGTGTACCATTTTTATAAACCACGCTGACAATACCGGGCTTAGTCGCATCAGGACGCAATACGGTCACCACACAACCACGCTCAGTAAGTTGCGCAAGCAGTGCCGTTGGAACTGTTGTTACAGCGCCGTTAATCATCACCACATCAAACGGTGCATGCTCAATATCGCCGGCCAGCATGGCCGACTTTTTGAAGGTTACATGCTCCTGCAGCGCAAGGTGCACCAGACATTTTTCCACCGCTTTGAGTAAACGCTCTTCATTGTCTATCGCCGTAATATGCAAACCCATTGCAGCAAGCACGGCGACTTCATACCCAGACCCCGCGCCGATCACCGCAACACGTGCGCCTGAAATTGTCGCAACAGCCTGCAGCATCAACGCTGCAATCATTGGCTGCATCATGTAACGCCCGCCACCAAGAGGCACATCCGCATCCGTGTATGCCAGTGACTGCAGATGTTCACTGACAAATATCTCCCTAGGCAGTGTGGAAAACGCCTGCAATATTTCAGGATTTGTAATTTTATTGGTGCGCAGCTGGCCATCAACCATGTTCTGGCGCGCCGCTACCCAAAGATCTTTCTGGCTGTTTTTCAGGTTATGCTTTACAGCAGCAGACATAGAACCTCATGATATTTTTACCGTGATTATCAGGTTGCAGGGGATCTGTCCAGCCCGCACTTTTCCCCTCAACACAACCATTGCATTATAGTCACTGACAAGACTTATCGTTGTAAAATGACAAAAGTTATCAACATCCCGTGTATTTGCACACGCACAGGGTGATCCATCATGATAACTACCCGCAAGAATGTCATAATAAAAATATATGTATTATATTCAATAATTTAATACATGCATGTCAACACAAGGGCATTTAAAAAATTGATTGTATTCAACGCTGATAGAATTATTTTGCATCTATCCCCAGCTTTATCCATAGGGTTATCCACAGGACGTTAAGAGGCTCAATTTGTGGGTTTCAGAACGCATTTTACTGTGTCTTCAATGCCCTTGACCAGATCGCTGATCACGCCCTGCATCCCCGGCATTTCATCGGGAAAAAAATTTGACAGGACATACGATGATACCAGGTCACGATGCCCGGGGTGGCCAATCCCAATGCGTACCCGCCAGTAATTATTACCAATATGCTGATCCAGGCTTTTCAAACCATTATGGCCAGCTGATCCTCCACCCTGTTTGCATTTCACAACACCAGGCGCAAGATCCAGCTCATCATGATAGACCAGCACCCGTTCCACAGGCAGTTTGAAGAAGCGCAGGGCAGCACCAGCGGACTCCCCAGACAGATTCATATACGTTTGTGGCTTTAACAGACCAACCTTCACGTCACCAACAGTGGCAACAGACCAATAGCCTTTGAATTTTTCCTGCCATGGTTGCAGGTTGTGCGTCCGCGCCAGCGCATCTAAAACCATCGCACCGATGTTATGCCGGTTTTCAGCATACTGTCGGCCTGGATTACCCAGACCAACGCATATGACGCCTACCAAGCGTTATGCCTTAGGAGCTTCTGCAGCAGCATCTGCCGCGCCAGCCTGATCTTCATCACCCTTTGCGGTGACGGGTGCCGCAATTGTTGCAATCGTGAAATCACGATCACTGATCACGAATTTACAGCCAGCCGGAAGTTGAATCGCACTGGATTTAATGGCATCACCAATTTTGCACTCGGTAATATCAATCTCAAAAAGTTCTGGAATGCTTGTGGCCGGAGCCAGAACTTCCACGTTGTGGCGCACGATATTCAGCATGCCGCCAGCTTTCAAACCACGACATTTATCCTGATTCAACAGATGCACCGGCACCGCAACGGTAATGATGGAATCAGCAGTAACACGCAGAAAATCCAGGTGAATAGGGGTATCGCTGACGGGGTGAAACTGTACAGCCTTAGGCAGCACTTTCTGTTTTTTCCCACCAATCTCAATCTCAATAACGTGGGCATAAAACCCAACCTGATTCAGACCTTTTTTTACATCACGGGGATCAAGAGAGATCATTTGTGGCGCGGCTTTACCACCATAAATAACCGCAGGCACGCGACCAGCGCGGCGGGTGGCGCGGGCACTACCACTGCCAGCCAATGATTTTTCTTCAGCAACTAAAACGTTTGCGTGCGACACGACAAAGACTCCTCAACAAAAATAGTCTGCCCCTATACAATACTTTTTTTAATCAAACAAGCTGGAAACTGAACGTTCTTCCGCAACGCGCTGCATAGCTTCAGCCAGCAGCGGGGCAATAGTCAGTTGCTGAATTTTAGGAGCAGCAGTCACGCTCGGCGTGGCTTGAATGCTATCCGTTGTCATTAAAATATCCAGCGGCGCATCGGCAACCCGCCCCACGGCATTACCAGACAACACCCCGTGGGTGATATAGGCCGCCGTTGACGCTGCACCCGCCTGTATCAACGCTGCTGCCGCATTACACAGCGTGCCTGCCGAATCAGCAATATCATCAATCAGAATACAGTGCCGGTCATGGACATCCCCAATCACATTCATGACTTCTGAAACACCGGCACGTTCACGGCGTTTATCAATAATGG
>JANMDF010000139.1:0-8502 GCA_031376145.1 Alphaproteobacteria bacterium | reverse complement strand
TACAAGCCATGCTCGATGAAGGCTATCAGGCCATTGGCTGTGAACAGGACGGGCAGCTTGTTGCGGTGTGCGGCTACTGGATCGGCCACCGGTTTTACTGTGGAAAATACCTGGATGTTGATAACTTTGTTGTTGCCCCCACGCACCACGGGAAGGGTATTGGCCATTGCCTGATTCAATGGCTGCACGCTGAGGCAACCCGCCACCAGTGCGCAGTCATGGTCTGTGATGCATATGTGATCAATGCCAGAGCGCAACGCTTCTGGTTAAAGGCTGGTTTTCAAATCCTGGGATTTCATTTTTATAAAAACCTGCAGGGTGATGGTCAGATTCCAGCAGGGTTTATAAACTCCACGCGCCTGTAACCCTGCAGAAATAATAGCCCCGTCAAATCTGCATGTTTCAGGGCATGTTTTGCCTGTTCGGCCACGGCAGGCTTGGCGCGAAAAGCAACCCCCAACCCAGCGGCTTTCAGCATGGCCAGATCATTAGCACCATCCCCCACCGTCAGGCTGTCCACCATATCCAGCCGTTGCTGTGCCACCAGCTGTTGCAGGGTGCTAAGCTTAATATTGCCATCCAGAATAGGTTCGGCCACTTCTCCGGTCAGCATGTCATTTTCGGCCAACAGTTCGTTGGCAGCATCAACATGAAAACCCAGCGTTTCCCGCACCCAGCCAGTGAAGGGCTTAAAACCTCCAGACACAAGCGCACAATACGCACCATGCCCACGCATGGTGGCAAGCAGCGTTGCCGAACCGGCCATGAATTCCAGCCGCTCAATGGTTGCAGCAATGGCAGACAGGGGCAGCCCCTTCAGCATTGCCATACGCTGACGCAAAGCCTCTTTAAAATTAATCTCGCCATTCATGGCACGCGCCGTAATCGCCGCGATGGGTTCCTGCAAACCCACATATGCTGCCAGTTCATCAAGGCATTCCCCGGTTAGAATGGTGGAATCCATGTCGGCTACGAGCAGTTTTTTGCGGGTAGCAGTGGCTGCATCATGCACAACCACATCCACCGGCTGAGCATGCAGCCGCGCCTGTAACTGCGCCACCAGCACCCTGCCCGCCTCCACGGTATACGGTGTGGCAATATCCAGGGTTAAGGCCTCATGAGGAGAAAGCCACTGCTGCGCCACAACCACATTGCCCACCACATCCTGCACCATCACCTGCAGGCCTGCATCGAGTACTTTTTCCTGGGGATCACTGATAAAAGTAATGCGGGTTGTCATGGACTTTTCCTGGATGGTGTGCTGAGGTGTGCGTCATGCCACGATCTGCTGTTCAACACAAGCCTGCGGTGATTGTTGTCGCTGGCGCAACGGCCAGCGGCAAGTCCGGCCTGGCCATGACACTGGCGCAGCAATATAACGGCCACATTATCAATGCCGACAGCCTGCAGCAATATAATGCCCTGCCCATCCTGACCGCACAGCCCAGTGCTGCAGATCAGGCCTCTATCCCGCACCACCTGTATGGGACTTTAGCCGCAGATACGCCCACCTCCGCCGCCAACTGGCAACAACGTGCAGCCACCATCATTGAGGACTGCCTGGCGGCAGGCCACCTGCCCATTGTCACCGGCGGCACCGGACTATATATTAAGGCACTGCTGGCCGGTCTGTCCCCCATGCCGGATATTCCTGAGAATATCACCGATGCGGTGAAAAATATGGTAAACCATCAGGGTTTACCTGCCTTAGTTGCTTATCTTCAGCAGCACGATCCCGTGCTGGCACAACGCCTGAAACCCAATGACCGCCAACGGCTCATGCGCGGCACTGCTGTACACTTGCACAGTGGTATTCCCTTAAGCACCTGGCAGGCCATGCCCCCCACACCACCCGCCTGGCATTGTATCCGCATTCTGTGTGCCCCACCCCGCCCAATACTGCATCAGCAAATTGAACAGCGTTTTGCTGCCATGCTGGAGATGGGTGCTCTGGCAGAGGTAGAAGTATTTTTAAAGACGCCCCCGCAAGCAGATGCGGCGATCTGGCATGCCCTGGGGTTGAACGCATTGCAGGGCTACCTGGAGGGCAGACATGATCTGGCTACCGCAACCCGGTTGACGATCATCCAAACCCGCCAGTATGCCAAGCGGCAAACCACCTGGTTTCGGCATCAGTTTCAGGCCGACATACCCTGTGATGACATGCAGCAAACCTGCCACATTCACGCATACATACGCATGCACATTTGTTCACATCACTGATGCATTTATACCCATTTCGCGCACATGTGGTTAATTTTTAGTAAATATTTTCTTGCCAGCACATTGCAATACATGTATACATAAATTAATATAAAATTATATATATTGCGAGGCACTGTGTCGACTTTACCAGCAAACACCAATATTACCCTGTTTCCCAAAAAAGATATTAAGCACTATGACGAGCTGCAAAGTGCTGAAGGCCGGAAAATTTTCTACCGCCCCGACAGACAGCGTGCCAAAGATTTATTTACATCCGGCGTCCCCAAACTGTTTCTGGAGGAAACTGAAGTTTCCTTATATGATATAAGCATCACCGGCCTGACCATCATCGTATCGCCAAAAAATATTGATCAGTACCTGGTGGGCATGCACTATCCAGTTATCATGATATTTCATGACAGTATTCTATATGAAGGCATTGGCCGCGTAGTACGTCATGAATCCATGGCAACTGGCCAGATCAAGGTAGCCCTTTACCTGACAACCTTACCCATCAACACGCAGACATTGCTCAACCGCTATCAGCAGATCAGCCTGCAGCACAGCCAGAACAGCCGCAAAAGTGCGCGCCCCGATTTTGTGCCCGAAAGCTATAAAGCTCTGTGCGCTGATACGCTGCATATGGCACGTTATTATCGCAATATTCTGTCAACAGATGCGCATCCTCATGATGCTCTGACACGCCTGGAAACCGTCCTGCCAACTGCCATCAGCGAATGGCGGGATCTGTGGTATCAGCATAACGCGCTGATTGCTGATCTGAATCCCACCGGTGGGCATAAGGATGCGATCAAGTCCTATACGGAACAGATGATCACAGCGGAAATCATCCCCTACAGCGAAGTCCTGCACCGCAGTTATACCAAACCCTGGGGATATCCAGGTGATTTTACCACGATCAATCACTTCTATCGTGATACCCTGCATGGGAATACAGCCTATGAGCGTTATATGGATGCCTGTGCTTTATCCTGTGATGCGATCAAGGGACGTCTGATCATGGCGACGGATAAAATTGGGGCAATTATTGCACAATATGCCGATCAACCCGAAACCCGCATTCTGAACGTTGCCTGCGGCAGTGCCAACGAACTGGGTCAACTGGGGGCACAGGGCGCATTACACCGTAATACCTCGATTACCCTTATCGATCATGACCATAAAGCCCTGGATGCCGCCTATAAAAATATCCTGTTCAACAAAAACCACGCCAGCCTGCCACCTACGCATATCAAGTGCATGCAGGCTTCCTTTATGGAATTGATGCGCCCGGATGCCTTGCTGTCTGCCCAACAGCAGCATGATATTATTTATAGCCTGGGTCTGTTTGACTATTTTGTTGAAAAACGCGCCAAAGAAGTATTGCAGGGACTGTATAATCAGCTGGCTCCTGGTGGTACGCTGCTGATTTCCAACCTGCACGCCAGCCCCATCAGCATGTACTGGCCAACAGAATACCTGCTGGACTGGCACATGATCTACCGCACCTACACAGATATGGAAATTCTGGGACAGCATCTTAACCCGGCATCCTATCAGATTACCCCGGACAGCACAAACGGTGTACTGTTCCTGCAGGTCGTCAAGCCACACTGACAGACGTCTGCGCCTGACGTGGAATCGCAGAAGGTTGCGGCAAAAGCGCCGTAATGGCAATGACCCTTGTTGCTGGCAGGCTCATCATCACCGATGTACCAGAGCCAGGAGCACTATCAATATGAATACTGGCCTGATGTAAATCCACAATTCTTTTCACAAATGCCAATCCCAGCCCCAGACCTTCGCTGGTGCGCGTAAAAGCATTTTCGGCCTGGACAAAAGGCTCCATGACCCGAGCAAGCTGCACCGCTTCAATGCCCCTGCCATGATCGACAATCTTGACCATAACACCATGATCCGCATGCTGTAATGACACAACAACCTGGCTGTGTGCTGCTGAAAACTTTATACTGTTACTGAGGATATTGACCAGTGCTTGCGTCAACAACCGTTGATCAACACGAACCATGGCTCCCTGTATGGGGCGCTCATAGGCAAGCTGTATCTGTTTCAATGCCGCCTTGCTTGCCATAGCTTTTAACGCCTGGTCAATAATTGCATCCAGTTCGTACGCGCCCTCCTGTACATCCAATGTGCCAAATTCACTTTTGGCAAACTCCAGAATCTCGCCAATCACCTCATACAAATGTCGGCCACTATTGTGAATATCCTGCATGTAACTGATGGTTTTCTGCGTGATACGCCCCTGCCCCTGTGCCATGATCAGTTCAGAAAATCCCATGATGGCATTCAGTGGTGTACGCAGTTCATGGCTGATCACCGCCATGAATTGTACCTTGGCATCGGCGGCGGCTTCTACCCGTAATGCGAGTTCACCTGCCTGTACGTTCAATGCAGACAACTCTGACTTCTGCGCAAACTGCAGTCGATCATAAATCTCGTAAAAATAATGCGTCAGCTGTGTCGCCAGATACACCAGCGTTAAGAAAAACAGATTGCCGGCCAGTGCCGGTGTCGGAATGGGATTGATTACCGCCGCGATCATATAATATCCAACGGTTGCCGATGTGGCCATGATCATCCCGTGCACAAAACGCATCCGCGTAAAATGCTGAAACAGATACAAGGTGGGTAAGCCTGCATAATACAATTCAGCCGCCACACCATCCAGCAGCGACAACATCAGCAGCAAACTACCCACCGTTGTAAATGCTGCCATATTGATCAACACCTGTATCCTGTTGCGCATCGCAGGATGGTAGCTCAGATACACGACCAGCAGCATCCCAAGCGAAGCCCCAAGCCGTAACAACAGCGTCATGGTCAGTTGCTCAGGCGCAACCACGACCATATCCAGCAAGCCAAATGACATGAACAGCAGTGCACCGACCACAAAAGTGCCCCGCGCAATCGATAAGTTTTTATGAGAGAATCGATAATCGCTATCAATCTCTGGAGCAGCAAATTCGGCTCTCCAGAAATTTATGCGGTATTTCCCACACAACACATTCATGGGATCAATCACGCGCTTGATCAGCTGCATGGCGCGCCTGCACCGATCACATCGGCTATATCTTTATATTCATTGCCGGAATCCATGTGTTAGTATTAAGCGGACGCTATTAAAACTTCGTAAATACCGCATCGCTTGCACAATCCTGATGGCTGGCTTATGTGTACAGATGACAATACTGGACACACACATGAGTTTTAACACCTTTGGCCATATGTTCCGCGTTACCACTTTTGGCGAAAGCCACGGGGCACTTATTGGCTGTGTCATTGACGGTGTGCCACCGCGCATTCCTTTACAGGAAAGTGACATTCAGCCGTATCTGGACAGGCGCAGGCCTGGCCAGAGCAAATTCACCACCCAACGCGATGAGGCCGATCTGGTACGCATTGTCTCCGGTGTATTTGAAGGCCAGACGACAGGTACACCCATCGCCCTGCTGATTGATAATACTGATCAACGTTCCAGAGATTATGGCGATATCAAAGACACGTTCCGCCCGGGACACGCCGACTACACCTACTGGCAGAAGTATGGCATCCGTGATTATCGCGGCGGTGGCCGTTCTTCCGCCCGGGAAACCGCCATGCGCGTCGCCGCTGGGGCAGTCGCCCGTAAGATCCTGGGGAATATCCGTATCACCGGTGCACTGGTACAGATGGGTCATGATCGCATTGATCCCAGTGCGTGGGACGATACCCTGATTCATCAGAACCCCTTTTTCTGTCCCGATGCCGCGGCGGCAAGCCGCTGGGAAGAACAGCTGCTGGCCTTGCGTAAAAAGGGGGATTCGGTTGGTGCCATTATTCAAGTAACTGCCACTGGTGTGCCGGCAGGCTGGGGTGCTCCGCTGTACGGAAAGCTTGATGCTGATATTGCCGCCGCCATGATGAGCATTAATGCCGTCAAGGCTGTTGAAATTGGTGATGGCTTTGCCAGTGCTGGCCTGACTGGCAGCCAGAATGCCGATGAGATCCGCATGGAGGAAAACACTCCGGCTTTTAACACAAACCATGCCGGTGGCATTCTGGGGGGTATCAGCAGTGGTCAGGATATTGTAGTGCGTTTTGCCGTTAAACCCACCAGTTCCATCCTTACCCCCAAGAAAACGATCACCACCAATGCTACCGAAACCGAAATCATCACCCGTGGCCGCCATGATCCCTGTGTCGGCATTCGCGCCGTGCCCGTAGGGGAGGCGATGCTGGCCTGTGTGCTGGCAGATCATTTCCTGCGGCATCGGGGGCAATGTGGTAGTGCTGGGTGATTTCCCCTTGTAGCAGGGCACAGGGTTTGCTAGCACACATGATATGTGGAAATGGTTACGACGTATCACCTTGGGACTTCTGGCAGGCACAGGCCTTGCCGCTATTGCAGGCGCAGTCTTGCTGCTGAACCTGATTAAAGGCGAGATTGGCGACACGCAGCCCCTTCCCGTGCCAAACACCACTGTTTTATATCTTGATTTTTCAGACGCCATCATCTCTGCACCACAGACAAGCACCCTGCACACGCTGTTCAATCAACACCAGATTGACATTTATACTCTGACCGACACGATCCGCCGAGCCGCCGCCGATCCCCGCGTCCAAGGGCTGGTTGCCGACATCAGTTTCAGCCAAACATCGCTTGCGTACACACAGGAAATTCTGGCGGCTCTTAAATTATTTCGCGAAGCCGGCAAGTTTTCATATGCCTTTGCCGACACTTTTTCTGAAGGCGATAACGCCACCGGTCGCTATCTGCTGGCCAGTGGTTTTGATCAGATCTGGATGCAGCCCACGGGAATGCTGGCTATCCTGGGTATTGGTGCAGAAGTCCCATTTTACAAAGATACCCTGAGCATGCTGGGACTGACGGCTGATATTGGCAAGCGTAAAGGCTATAAAACCGCCATGAACAGCTTTTCAGAAAATGGTTTTACGCCAGAGCATCGCGATGAAGTCACCACATTGCTGCATGGCTATTTTGATATCATTGCTGCTACGATCCTACAGAACCGTAAGCAGACTGAACCGTTGCGAACCCTGGTTGATAAATCCCCCCTCATGGCCGACGCCGCAAAAAAACAACGGCTGATTGATGGCATTGGCTATCTCGATGAGGTCATTGCCATGGCGCATGACAAGGCGGGGATGACGGGTGAAGACACACGCCAGTTCCTGCCAAATACCACTGCCCCCACGGAGAATGCTCGGGAAGGCTGGTTGTCCATCAGCGATTACAGCACACGCCGGGCGGCACCAGCTGCCCATACAGGAACACCTGATATTGCCTTGATTTTCGCCAGCGGCATGATTTTACGCGGTGACGTCCCTGCCCCGCTGGCTGATGCCGAAAACATGGATATAACAAGCCTTACAACAGCGCTGCATCAAGCCGCATCTGACGCAACCATCAAAGCGATTGTCCTGCGCATTGATAGTCCGGGGGGATCTTATACAGCTTCTGATACCTTGCGCCGCGCAATTCTCAAGGCCAAAGCCAGAAAGCCCGTTGTTGTCAGTATGGGCGATGTTGCGGCCAGTGGCGGGTATTATCTGGCGATGGATGGCACAAAAATTTTTGCCAACCCACTCAGTATCACCGGATCTATCGGCGTGTTCAGCGGCAAGCTGGTCAGTGGTGAATTGGCTCAAAAATTACAGGTTAAAACGGACAGCATCAGTATAGGAAAAAATGCACTGATGTGGAGCGGCAATCAGCCCTTTGATAGTGCCGGAAAAATCGCCCTGGATCGTACCCTGGACTTTATTTACGATGACTTTACCAGCAAGGTAGCAGCATCCCGCAACATTGATCCTGCTGCGATTGACGGTATTGCTTCGGGTCGTGTGTACACCGGCAGTAGTGCCCTGGCACTGAACCTGATTGATGCAACCGGCACTCTGCATGATGCTATTAGCGCTGCAAAACGGCTGGCTAAATTAACCCCTGCACAATCCACACAGTCAACGGTGATCGTGCTGCCGGAGAGTAAAGATGCATGGCAGGAACTGCTTGATATGCTTGGCAGTGGTGATTTCGTATCTGCCACCAGTACACTCATGCAGTTACTATCCAACCCTCTGGTGCACACTCTTGCAACAGCACATGTGCAGACATCGGCAGACGCCGCCGCATTTCTCCCTTCAACATATCATATTCAATAATATAGGCTTATATACCATGACATTAACTGTGCATACTGAAGGACTGCTGGCCGGAAAAAAAGGTCTGATCATGGGCGTTGCCAATGATAAATCGATTGCCTGGGGTATTGC
>JANMDF010000203.1:0-1644 GCA_031376145.1 Alphaproteobacteria bacterium | reverse complement strand
CAAAAATACCGCGACCCCTACTCGGGGATCCCCCACGGACTCAGTGCAGCATACATGGCCAGCAAGGGGCCGAATCCTGAATACACCTGGCTGCTGCCCAAAGAAGCGCTGGCGCAAAAAGCCTATCAAATTTTGGTGGCTACTTCTCAAAAGCAAATTGAGCAAAACTCAGGTGATGTGTGGGACAGCGGGCAAGTGCGTAAAAACAACAGCTCCAACATCCCCCACGAGGGAAAGCCGCTCCAGCCTGGGCAAACTTACTACTGGAAAGTCCGGATTTGGGATCAGGACAATCGTTTGAGTGAGTATTCGGTGGTGCAGGTGTTTAATGGCTAAATCCCCCGCATCATTTCAAAACCTTCACCAACTTCCGCGCAATCACCTCATACCCCTCCGAGGGATGAAGCCCGTCGTAACTTTACGCGTCAATGTACTGAATAAATTATCTCTGAAAACTTATTGAATAGGTTGATTGTTTCGGGATGGTTAAATGGAACATGCTGTGTAAAAATGCTGGCGGCCACTCCTGATTTAAAATCAATGTAAAAAAAAGTATTAAACGCACCTCCCCATAATACAGTGCCTGATTTGGGGCCATAAGGGCTATCTTCGGTTTGAATTAACCACGCTAGTCCCCATTTTGTAGTTGGAGAAGTTATCCCTGTAAAATTGCAGCAAAATGCTGGATCAAAGTAAGCTCCTGCATCTTTCATGGAAATAGTTCCTATTTGGTTTTTGGTCATTTCCAAAACAGTCTTTTTCTTTAAAATAACTGCATTGTTTAAGGTCCCATTATTGAGCAAACACTTCAACAATAAAGTATAGTCTTCAGGTGTAGAAAATAGCCCACCGTCACCTCTGAAATCTGCTACCTCACTCAATGGCAAACGATCTGGTAATTCCGTAAGAGCTTGCTTTCCATCGCTCCCTCTTGAGCCGTTCGAAACTATGTATTGTTTCAGCGAGTCTGGAAGATTAAACCAGGTTCGATCCATTTCTAAGGGTCCTGTAATATTTTTCCTAAAATACATTTCTAAGTCCATACCTGAGATCTTTTCAACTAACTTACCTACCCAATTAGTACTTGATCCATACAAGAACTGAGTTCCACTCTCAAAGCGCCTTGGGGAGTCCTTGTATTCCCAAGTGCTATCGTTAAAGTTTGCCAGTTCCCGATCGGTACCGCCATACCCAAAACCAGAGGTATGGGTCAAAAGATGCCGAAGGGTGATTGTTTTTTTCGCTTGAATCAATTGGCCATTGTTCAGAATTGGAATTTTAGCCATTTCCGGGAGCCATGTGGAAAGGTCGTCATCCAAACCGATGAGTCCCTTTTCAACCAATTGCATAGCGGCTATACTGGTCACTAGTTTTGTCATTGACCAAATTCTGAAAATGTGGTTTGTCGTAACAGCTGTATTTTCAGTCCAAACTGCCTTGCCAAAAGCATAGCTCCTTTTTTGATTTTTACGATTAACCGCTATGGCAACAACTGCGGGCAAATCGGAGGTTTTTATAGCCTCGTTCATAAGAGCAGTTACACGCTCTTGAGTTGAAAAGGACGGTACACCTTGCCCGATAATTTCAGTGCAACAAAAAATAGTTGCGAATAAGAATAAGCGTAAATTTTTCATTTTTTAAACT
>JANMDF010000093.1:0-3613 GCA_031376145.1 Alphaproteobacteria bacterium | reverse complement strand
ATATCTCACACTGTAAACTTGCACCTGTTGGGACCCCCGCCTTGGCGGGGTATTCGAAATAATTTGTTCCAACACCGGGCCAACCCCCCCCGACGGCTGGGGTCCATCGTCCAACAGTGTAGAATCGTGGTGCGGATTTATAGTGTGATGTCTATACTTATCGCACATTCTTCATGTGCGATAAGTATATAGTGGGTAACGCAGCTTTTTCAGGCTGAATTCTTGGGTGCCTCTATTAACGCCTTTTTTGTTTTACCGGCGAACGCCGGTATCCAGGAAAAACAATAAAATGGACTCCGTCTTTCGCCGGAGATACGGGTTTAATAGAGGTGCCCTCTTGTGTTTGTGCCCACGATGCCCCTTGCCACAAACAACCTGCAAGGATGTGACAGGCGTCACATCCAGACGGATGCTGCTGTTGTATGGTGTTATATAGTCATTCCCTTAAATAATTACCCATGTCTGCGAAGCACACTTGGTTTGCGATACGGTGCTCATGTACGAAAAGTGTACACTCCGCTCCGTTTCTCAACCAGGTATCCTTCTCGCCTATGGGTAATTATTTATTGAAACGACTATAGCAGCAACACAAAGGGGCAGGACTTTTGCACATATCACCCGCAGCACAAATCATCACTGGCGATCATCGCGGGCGGGATTTTTCCGGTCAGGATCTGAGCGGCTGGACATTTGAGGATGCCAATCTGGATGGGGCGAATTTTGCGGGGTGTGATCTGAGTTTGGCGGTATTTAGAAATAGCAATGCCAGCAATGCGAATTTTGAGGGTGCCTGTCTGCATGGTGCGCATTTTGAACAGTCCACGTTACAAAAGGTCAATTTCAAAAAAACGCATGTTAACCATACCAAGCCTGATGCCTGGCTCAATGGCTATTTCACATCACTGAAAATTAAGGATTGTGATTTTAGCGAAGCATGCCTTGATGATGCAATATGGCCATTTACCTTTTTTACAGGCGAGGTTCTGCTTAAAAAAGCGACATTGCGGTCTACCGATTTACGTGCCTGTCGGGCGGAAGATCATGCCATGGATTTCAGCGGGGCGCTTCTTATTGATACGCGCCTTGAAAAGTTGCCAGCACAGGAGATATTGCGTGAAGATTCCGCTGAAAGTGTTCTCAGGGGAGCTAATTTTCAGGGGGCAACGCTTCATAGAGTAAAATTCACATCCGCAAAACTTGCAGGTGCGTATTTTAGAGAAGCAACCATTACGGATGGTGATTTCTCATACGCAGAGGCAGGTAACAGTTTTTTTCTGGAGAGTCATATTCGCAGAGGAAATTTCACAGGTGCAGATTTGCAAGGTGCAGATTTCAGTTATGCTTTAGGTACACTTGATGATGCCGATGGTATTGTTGCAATTTTTGATGAGGCAAATTTACAGCGAGCCAAGTTTATTGCGGCACGCATTTATAAAAGCAGCTTTTGTAAGGCAACGTTGACATGTGCTGATCTGACGCGTGCCTGGGTACACGGTTGTGATTTTACAAAGGCCGATCTGCGGCAGGCAACTTTTGTTAACGCAACGCTTGAGAACAATACCTTTTCTGGTGCAATTTTCTTTGAACCGGTCAACGGCATCTGGGGGTGGGCGCATGAAGTCGAAAGACTCGTATTGGCGGCCGACATCGATATTCCCGATGCTCTGGCAAGATGGACAGGCACCGATGTAACGCCAATACTGAAAGAAGGATTAGGCGCTGACCAGAAGATGAAATTCCTGCGCCTGAAAATCGCCCTTGCATGGCAAACCGAGAAAACCTTTGCTCCGCCAGGCACCGGCATCCTTGTCAACCACGCCAGCGCGGCCGAGCTTTCCCCTGATCTTGTCATCCACGCTACCGCCAAACACCTGCATGATGCGTATGGTATCAAAACCCTGGAAGGCAGGCATGAAGGCCTCAATCTGCAAGGCCAGGATTATCGCGGGGCGATCATCCGCAATGCGGTGCTGCGTGGTGCTAATCTGGCCGGTATCCGTCTCAATGAGGCGTTGCTGTATAACGTTGATCTGTCTGAAGCAGATTTAACCGCCGCTGATCTGCAAGGTGCAAAACTGGTCAACTGCCTGCTGCGGAAAACCGCCCTGGATGGTGTCAATCTGGATTATGCAGAGTTATACAACACCACGATCACGGCGGGCAGGCGGCGGGATTTTGGCAGAAATACAATGCATCCTATCGGTGGCCTTTCTGCCAGTAATACGGTACAGTTTCAGACGGTCTGGCAGGAAATTGCGCTGAGCAACAGTGCCATGAACAACAGTGCCCTCCTGGATTGTGCTCTTTGGGTTGATCTCAGCCAGAGCCGGATGCAGGATACGCTGCTGGCAGGGGGGACAGTCCTGGCATACACAACACAAACACCAGAAACGGTGCGTCTGGATATAGAGCCAGATCAAAGCGCGCTTGCCGTACAGCGTGCCTTGCTGAGCACTGATCCATGGATTACGCACACCGTTGCCGAGAAAATAAATGCAGTTGTTTTTCAACGGGCATTATTGAACGTAGGTGCGGCCAATATTCCAGATTTACGCGATATGGAATCGTATCGCGATTGGTTGAACGATCAGCAGCGGGCATAATCAGCTGTAACACCGTAATCAGCTATAGGAACCGCTGCAAAAGGGGGTAATGTCATGCTGAGCCGCGTATCAAGTACGGGACAGGCTACGCGAAGCATCTCAATAATTACAAAGGATCCTTCACTTCGTTCAGAGCCTGTCCTGAGCGCAGCGAAGGAATGACAGGGGGCTTTTGCAGCGGTTCCTATAAAAGTCTGAATTGCCACGCCCTGCCTGGCAGGCTATGCCTGCTGAAGGCATGGCTCGCAATGACATGCTCGTCCGTCAATTTGATGAAACCATGGCTTTGGATTGCCTGGCTGTTTTACGCTGGGGGCGGGCGGCTATTTCTTGGGGGTGTATTTGTGCCCCACGGTTTCTTCCTGCAGTTCAATCTGTAATTGCTGCATTTCTGCCAGACGTTCCCACTGGCGGGCTAATTGATGGTCGATTTTTTCATGCAGCTGGCGGATCTCCAGCTCAGCCTTTAAATTCACCATGTAATCATTTTCATTGCGCAGGCGGTCTTTTTCTTCCTGGCGCCGCTGACTCATCATGATCACCGGTGCTTGCAGTGCGGCAATGCAGGAAAGCAGCAGATTCAACAAAATAAAGGGATACACATCAAAGGGGCGAAATAAAGCCCCGGTGACATTGAGGGTCATCCAGACCCCCAGGATGAATAAAAAACTGATGATAAACGTCCAGGATCCTCCAAAACGGGCAACAGCATCCGCCGCACGGGCACCAAATGGGATGTGTTCAGGCTGCATCTCATCAGGCGATTGTGCCACCAGTTCATGGTTTTCCATGCTGGTGAGCACCTGCTGATCCAGGGTGCTCAACTCCCCACGTTCATCCTGCAGCATCTGCTCCACATATTGACGGCGATAGGCAGCCAGATCATGCTGGCAGATATAGGCACCATCCTGCCAACCGGAATGCGTTGCCTGAATCAAGGCGCTCACCCCTGGACGCACCGAAATCCACGGGCGCAACGCTGCCTTGGGAAAGGGTTTGTGGCAGATCTG
>JANMDF010000030.1:0-2658 GCA_031376145.1 Alphaproteobacteria bacterium | reverse complement strand
CTGAACCAGGCGTTGAATAAATATTTCAAGGAACAGGTGTATGGTGCCACTGGCGGCAGTGAACCTTCTTACGGTGCTACTGCCCCCAAGCCTGCTGGATACGCACCGGTAGCCCCCGAGAACTCCTAGAGTGTGTTGAGTAAATCTACTGTTTTTGCTGCGAAAGCTCTGTGTTTTCACTCCTCGGCTCCGGTTCGCATGTATGTCGTATACACTTGCGCTTCCGACCCTAAAAACCAAGGTTTATAGGAAAGTAGTTTGGCGAATATTGACATTATTTGCCATCTGTGGGAAGATGGTGAAAGTGAGCCTGATAGGAGTAATTGATCATGGGCAGCAGCCTTAATGTTTCCCTCACCGATGAATTGCGGCGCTTTGTTGATAGCCGTGCCAGCGACCAGGACGTATATTCAACACCGAGCGAATATGTCCGTGACCTGATCCGCCGCGATATGGAAGGCGCAGCCATTATAACCAAAGTGCGGCGCGGGCTGGACGACATCAAAAATAACCGCTTCGCCAAAGAAAGCATTCTGGACATCATCGAAGAATATAGATAGTGGCCAGCCCCAATTATTTTCTGACTCCCGGCGCGCTTGATGACATCCGCGAAGTGGGCGATTGGTCTTTGGAGCGCTGGGGCAAAGAAAGAACGCTGCAATATCTGACAGAACTGCATGAAAAGCTGGAATATGTCGCATCGAATTTCAAAACCTTTGAAAACAACAAAATCCGCGAGGATTTAAGCGGCGGCACCGGCCTACTGCTTTATCCGGTGGGCAAACATTATACCGTCTATGTTCCCATTGGCGAACGGTCGATTGCTGTGGCTGCTGTGATACGCCAAGGGCGCGACATTCCGTCAATTTTACAGAAAGACGGTTTTACGATTCGTCGTGAATTGCAGGACATCAGCGACCGGATAGAGCGCGGACTGATTACCCCAATCTAGCCAAAACTTGAGCCGCTATTACCGCCCTTTCTCGCTTACCTGTACATCAACTACGCTGCGTCATGCTGGATCAAGTCCAGCATGATGCGTTCTGAGTTAATGCTGCGGTGATTCGTTTCAACCAGACGCCAGAAATGGCACGCTTTGATCTTTTTCAAACAGCTGCAGCAACAGCTGGTGCCGATGCTCAACGCCCTGATCAAGGACTAGTTTTGCCTGTGATCTGGCTGTCTGCAGCAAGCCGTGATGAATATACAGATCGGCCAGGCGAAAATTTGCTGCACCGCTTTGTTTCGTGCCCAGCATGTCACCGGCACCGCGCAGCTTTAAATCCTCTTCTGCCAGAACAAAGCCGTCGCTGGTTTCCCGCATCAGGGACAGGCGTTTTGCGGCTGTTTGTGACAAAGGATGAGCGTACAGCAACAGGCAATGTCCGGCCTGATCCCCACGCCCAATGCGCCCCCGCAACTGATGCAACTGTGCCAGGCCAAAGCGTTCAGCATGTTCAATAACCATAATGGTCGCAGATGGTACGTTCACGCCCACTTCAATCACGGTGGTGGCCACCAGAATATCCAGGGAATCAGCACGAAAGGCATTAATAACCTGGTCTTTCTCTTCCCCCTTCATGCGGCCATGCACCAGGCCTACACGCTCACCAAATAATGCTTGTAAGGCGACAAAACGCTGTTCAGCAGCGGCCAGATCCAGTACCTCGGATTCTTCCACCAGCGGGCAGACCCAATAGACTTTGGCGTTGTCTTTTATGGCTTTCTGCAAGTGAACACTCACTTCATTAACGCGCTCCAGCGGCAGCACCCGTGTTTCTACGGGTTTACGCCCTGGGGGTTTGTCTTTCAGTGTACTCACCTGCATTTCGCTGTACAGCGTCAACAGAATCGTGCGGGGAATGGGGGTGGCAGTCATCACCAGCAGGTGTGGCGTCTGTCCCTTAGCGGTCAACTGCAGGCGTTGCCCAACGCCAAAGCGGTGCTGTTCATCAATGACGGCCAGCTGCAGGTTGTGGAATATAACCGCATCCTGAAACAGTGCATGTGTGCCGATAACCAGCTGTGCTGTTCCATCGGCAATATGCGCTAATGTTCGCTCACGTACTTTGCCTTTCTCACGCCCGGTTAATACAGCGATGGTTATACCCAGGCTTTCCGCCAATGTTCCAAGGCTGGCTTCGTGCTGGCGTGCCAGAATTTCGGTGGGTGCCATGATGGCAACCTGTCCACCCTGCTGTATGGCGATACAGGATGCCAGAAAGGCAAGAATTGTCTTTCCACTGCCTACGTCCCCCTGAATCAGACGCAGCATCCGCTGACCACTGGCTAGATCGGCACGGATATCCTGTAACGCTGCCATCTGCCCAGCTGTCAGCTGAAAAGGTAATATATCCAGTATTTTCTGAAGGGTGCACTCTTCCATAATCAAAGCAGGTGCAGTCTGCACTACTGCCTGGCGATGCAGGCGAAAGCCAATCTGATGGGCGAGGAACTCATCATAGGCCAGTCGCGCCCGGGCTTTCTGCAGCAACGGGTGGCTGGCGGGATGCCTGGGGTTGTGCAGGCACTGCAAGGCTTGTTTCCAGCCTGGCCAGCCTTCCTGGCGCAACAATCCCAGGTCAATCCATTCGGGCAGGTCTGGCAGACGCTCCAGTGCCACCCCCACAAATTTGTGCAGCAGCTTCTGCGTTAAGC
>JANMDF010000238.1:0-4758 GCA_031376145.1 Alphaproteobacteria bacterium | reverse complement strand
ACACCTTAACCATATCCCGAGCATTTAGTATACAGCACCTGAAACCACCACCCAAAATCGACGGCAATGCCACGCCGCCCACACCATCTCGCCGGGGGGGCCAACACGCGCCCCTGTATATTGGTATTTCAGATGAAAGACCTTTTCAATCGCATTATAGGAGGGAGCACTGTCGCCGCTCTCTTCTGGATTGTAATGACGGATCCCACGGATCCTCTAATGTGGCTTCTAAGTATTTGTTTGGTGTTGTTGCTTTTAGGAGGTATTAGATAAAACGTTGCCAGACCAGATCCTTGCCTTTGGATTTGTGTCTGGCTTCCTCTTTTCTTCCCTAAAAAAACATACCACTCAATCATAGACTTCCCGCCGATGTCCAATGGTGATCACCAGAATTTCCAGCACATCGTGCCGAATATCGCAAATGATGCGGTAATTACCAACACGGTAGCGCCAATAGTGTTTCCATGCGCCGGCGAGTGGTCTTCCGGTAGATTGTGGGTCGTCACCGTGCTGGATGCGTTGATACAGAAACGCCAGAATACGCTTTTTATCCTGGGAATTGATGGCTTGTAAGTCTTTAACGGCTCGATTGCTGAGGCTAATCGTCCACATGGGCGGACTGCAGATCAGCTTCACTCAAACCAAACTGGGCGGCGGCATCCAACAGTGGGATACGCTTGCTATCATCGCTTTTCTGCCAGGCGGCGACGGCTGCAATATCTTGAAGGTCTTCCAGATAGCGGTGCATGGCTTCACTTGCCAGTTGCTCCAGCGGCACCCCCATGGCTGCAGCGGCTGATTGCAGCGGTGCGTACAAGGTATCAGGAATGGAAACAGTATGTGTCATAAGGGGAGTATACACAAATTGATGGCGTGCGCCAAGAAGGATTGATACAGCTATTGGTTGTTATTCTGAGGACAGCGAAGAATTCTTTCAGCTTCAGGTGTGCAGAATCAACTGTGCCAGTGCTTGAGCGGCTTCAGGTCTGGCGAGCTTTCGGCTGGCATCTGCCAGTGCCGTCAGTTTGTCGGTATCTTCTAACAAGCTTTGCAGCGTATCGGCAAGCTGTTTGGCAGTGAGCGAAGGTTGCGGCAACAGCATAGCCGCACCGGCATCTGC
This sequence comes from Alphaproteobacteria bacterium, assembly GCA_031376145.1. Taxonomy (GTDB): domain Bacteria; phylum Pseudomonadota; class Alphaproteobacteria; order JAJTHO01; family CANGXP01; genus JANMDF01. The sequence continues at coordinate 3,638 of JANMDF010000238.1, read as the reverse complement.
CAGAATCCGGGCATTAGCGGTCTGGTGGTCGTCCATAGCGTGGACGTAGGGAATCAGGATGGAGGGTTTGCCGTACACCTGCAGCTCCGCCAGGGTGCTTGCCCCTGAACGGCCAATCATCAGATGTGAAGTTGCAAGGCGTGCCGGCATATCATTGTAAAAGCTGGCCACATCGGCCAGTACACCCATGGTTTTATACCGTGCCTGCAGGTCTTTCACCTGATCCGCCCGTGCCTGCTGGGTAATGTGCAGGCGTTTCTGCAAAGATTCGGGCAGCAGGGCAATGGCATCAGGAATGACACTGGCAAAGATGGATGCGCCCTGGCTACCGCCGGTAATGAGCAGGGCAACCGGTTGATCTGGCTGTGGCGCGATATACTGGCGCGGGGTAAAGGCGGTAAAGCCTGCCCGTACTGGATTGCCAATGATGCTACAGTGCGCCCGTGTTTTGGCAGGGATAGCCCCGGTGGGATCACAGGTCAGGGCAATGTGCCTGGCAAACCTGGCCAGCTTGCGGTTGCTCCGTCCCATAATGGCATTCTGTTCATGAATAACACTGGGGATGTGCAGCAGCCGCGCGGCCAGCAATGCCGGTACACTGGGGTAGCCACCAAAGCCAGCCACCACGGCAGGCTGCAGGCGACGGAGCAGACGCACGGCCTGTAACACTGAACGTATCCAGGCAAAGGGCAATGCGAGTTTATAAATACCGCGCATGCGGTGCGGTGGCGGGGTGTAGAGAATTTCCACGGCAAACGGTGGCGATTCCGGCAGGAATGCCGCGCCGCGATGATCGGTCAGCAGAACTGGCTGTTGCCCTTGCTGCAGCAAGGTACTGGCCACAGCTTCGGCAGGAAACAGGTGGCCACCTGTGCCACCAGCGGCGAGGAGGATCAGCATGGGCAAAAGGCGTGCATGGGGTTGTTGCTGACTTTAAATTGACTTTTTCCAAAAGACTTTCGAGTTATGCCATAACGGCGTGCTTTTTGGCGAAAAACGGCTCTTGCCGCGTTGAAGGCTTTGCCGGTATCTCGATGCCGGCGGCGGTCTTCGCCATGCAATACTAAGGTTTTCTCTCAAAAATCCCTACCGATGTTAACTGATGACACGCTATAAGCAAACGCCTTAAAATCTAAAAATGGTCAGGATTGGAATCGAAAAGATAGCATATCTATTTGATATATATATTTTTAATACATGAAAGAATTTCTTCTTGTACCCCCAATTATACCCCACAGAATGCTTTCCCCTCTGTTTTTAACGGTGCTCCCTACTGTTCTTGATACGCACACACGGAAAAGCCCGCCACAATGTCACTGGTTTTCAGACTTATGGTTATCACCCTTAGCAGCAACGCAAAGAAGGTATTATGTTGCGTTGCGGATTGACACCATTTTCTGATTTACTGTAACCAGATGTGCAGCAGTTCGTCAACATCTTCCGTTGCGGATTATCGCCCCAAAACCACCAGCAAAAATTAGTTGTAGTATTTCCATGTAGTTCTCTGTTTAGTCCTTATTATTCAAATAGGCAATAATGTGGTAGATGCCAATTTTTTTGAATGAAGAGCTTACAGTTTTATGTTTTTCTGAACTTCAGGAGTTCGTGTTTGGACAACACTCTGATGTTCAACTTCTGCTTTCGTATGGTTTTTAAGGGGTATTAGTGTTTGCGGTATTCGTTCTCATAGCCAGCTTTTTCAGCAGGTTATTCAACATGCCAATATGAATTGACACAGACTTGCTGTTAATTGACAAACCCTGTGAAAACGTTAATGCGCTATTTTTACATACAAAAGAAGTAGTGGTGTTGCTGCAAAAACACGCAAAGGTTACGCCGCCCCTCTAAAATTACCCCCAACCACGTTACCCCCACTGGCCGCCTTATCCAGATAATCCGCCCATTCCTGCATCATCTTGCGGCGTTCATCCAGGTATTCGGCACGATTATAGGCTGCCCGCACTTTGTTACGTTCAGCATGGGCAAGCTGTTTTTCAATAATATCAGGACGAAAACCCTGCTCATTGAGAATAGTACTGGCAATAGAGCGAAAACCATGCCCCACTAGGCGGCCTTTATATCCCATATCCGCTAAAACGCTGTTGATGGTGTTTTCACTCATGACGGGGTGACGGCGGCGGTGCTGTGAAGGGAAAAGATATACCCCCGTGCCGGTAAGTGTCTTTAATGCATCCAACAACGCCAACGTCTGTTTTGCTAGTGGTACAATGTGTCGCTCCCGCATTTTCATGATTTCAGCAGGGATGCGCCATTCTTGCGCGGTAAAGTCTAGGTCTTCCCACCGAGCATACCGCAACTCTCCCTGTCTTACAAAAGTAAGCAGTAACATGCGAATCGCCAGCTTATTTAACAGGCTGGTTTTTACCGTCTCCAGTCTACTGAAAAATTCTGGCAACTCCCGTGGTTTAAGGGAAGGGTAGTTTTCCGCTTTATGCGGTTTTAACGCACCGCGTAAATCGCTGGCAGGGTTATAATCAATACGAGCCGTTAACACCGCATATCGAAAAATAGCACTGCATGTTTGTAATAGCCGGTGGGACGTCTCTGTTTTTTCATATTTCTCAACGCGCCGGATCATTTCCAGCAGTTCCAGGGCTTTTATGTCTGCTATAGGCTTTCTGCCAATATAAGGCAGGGCGTGCAGTACAAGCCGCCGCCACAATCGTTCAGCATGTTCATCCGTCCACTTAGAACGGTTGGTATTGAACCATTCCCGCCCCACACTCTCAAAAGAATTTTCGGTCTTGTAAACGGAAAGGCGTTTGTCTTCCTGTTTTTGTGCAGCAAGACGTTTCTCACGGGCTTCTTGCAGGCAAACGGTAGGATATACCACCAACGCAAGTAGCTTTTCTTTACCATGAACACGATACTTATACCGCCAGTATTTAGCCCCTGCTGGGGTTACAGCAAGGAATAACCCAGCCGCATCTGCCAGTTTATAGGCTTTTTCGCGGGGCTTTGCATTCTGAATTGCTGTGTTGGTTAAGGGCATAAGGGTATATTTATATACCCCCAATTATACCCCCAATTCTTTCGGATGCCAGCGATATTTACCGGATGGTATAGGACTTAAAATCGTTTGTTTTTAAGGGATTTAAGGGTTGTTTTAGAATTCAGGCAAACGCCTTAAAATCTAAAAATGGTGCCCAGGATTGGAATCGAACCAACGACACAAGGATTTTCAGTCCTTTGCTCTACCGACTGAGCTACCTGGGCGTACACTGAATAGACGGTGCTTATAAGCAGCCACAGCCACTTTGTCCAGCCATAACCGAGAAACGGTCGTAATTTCGGAAAATTCAGATTTTTAAAAGTCTTTGCCCGGGACGCCCTCAATCAATAATTGACAGCTTCCGTATCAAGACCTAAGACAACCCATTGATGGAGGGGTGGCCGAGTGGTTAATGGCAGCAGACTGTAAATCTGCCCTCTTGCGAGTACGTAGGTTCAAATCCTGCCCCCTCCACCATTTCACTTAGGCTCTGTTGACAATTTAAAAAGTAGAGTTAAGTCTTTCCAATAAAATTAATAATTGTTGGGAGTGCGTTATGAGCAACGAACGGCGACAGTATTTGACGGATGAGTGTTGGGCTCTGGTATCTAGGTATTTTCCTGAA
>JANMDF010000215.1:0-5586 GCA_031376145.1 Alphaproteobacteria bacterium | reverse complement strand
CGTGTCGTTGCTGTGGTAGCCCTTGTCCGCGACGACGGCGAAGCCCATCCCGTCCGTGTTCGATTCCAGCTTCAACGCCGCGACATTCTTCACCGCTTCCAGCAGCAGGCTGTGGATTTCTGTTACCCGCGCCGCATCCATCCAGTGCGGCAGCAATGCCTTGACCATGGTCATAGCCAGTTCGGCAATCTGTGCTTCAACATTCCGGGTTGTCCCATCCAGCTGTTGCCCCAGAGTGTCCAGGCGTTGGGCAATGTTTTGCAGGCATTCTTTTTGATGGTGGGCAATACTGGTTTCCGCATTTTTTTCGCCCTCAGCCATGCCTTCGGCGAATGCCAGTTTTTTCGCCATTTCCAGTTCTTCCAGACTGAACACGGGTGGCGGCGGCACTTCTTCTTCCCAGACGTCTTCCACAACCGGTTCTTCCACAGCCACATCAACGGCCTTCGGCGTTTTAGGCCGGTCGAAAGAACGGGTAAACAGGAATTTCTGTGGTATGGTCATGGTCATCAGTACACCATTTCCCCGCCGTCTTTGGTGTCAGCCAGATCAATTTCACCTTTATCGGCAAGATCCTTGGCCAGACGCACCAGGTAAGTCTGGGCTTCTTCCACATCGCGCACCTTGATGGGCCCCATGCCTTCCATCTCTTCACGCATGATTTTGGCGGCACGTTCAGACATATTGGTAAAGAACAGCTCGCGGATGGCTTCGCTCGCGCCCTTCATGGCTTTGGTGAGTTTATCCTTATCCGCATTCCGCAACAGTGCCTGAATACCAGCACCATCAATTTTCGCAATATCTTCAAAGGTAAACATCAACGATTTGATTTTCTCGGCGGAATCCAGCGCACCTTCTTCCAGTGATGCCATGAAGCGGCTTTCGGTATTGCGATCGAAACTGTTGAAAATTTCGGCCATCATCTCGTGTGGATCACGCCGCTGGGTACGTGCCAGGTTGCTCATGAACTCAACACGTAAGGTTTTCTCAATGTCGTTTAAGACTTCTTTCTGCACGGATTCCATTTTCAGCATCCGCTGAATGACTTCCATCGCATAGGCTTCTGGCATAATGGCCAGTACGCGGGCGGCATGATCCGGTTTAATCTTGGACATCACCACCGCTACCGTCTGCGGATATTCATTTTTCAGGTAGTTAGCGAGTACGTTTTCACTGACGTTGCCCAGCTTATCCCACATGGTGCGACCAGCAGGCCCGCGGATTTCTTCCATGATCTGGTTAACACGATCCCCATCCAGTACCCGCGCCAACAGGCGTTCAGTACTGTCAAAACTACCCACCAGGCCGCCAGCATTGGAAAACTGCTCGGCAAATTCCAGAAACAGCTTTTCCACCACATCGGCGTTAATACTGCCCAGATTGGCCATGGTCTGCGAGACTTCGCGAATTTCGTCATCTTCCAGCATGGAAAACAGCTTGGCGCAATACTGTTCCCCCACGGACAGCATGAAAACCGAGGCTTTTTGTGCGCCGGTAAGGGTACGCACATCATCACGCGCCTTAATTGCATTTGCCATGATTATGATCCCTGTGTTTCAGCGTAAATCCAGGCACGAATAATACGAATCGCTTCATCTGGATGCTGTTCAATAATTTCACCTATTTTCTTGACACTGGATGCTTTGATCTGACCATCAATACGATCGAGATCCAGCATTTCCTCGATTCTACTGTCAATTTGCGGAATAGTTACGCCGTCCGGCCCTTCCAGGGCAGGTGTCAAACCATTCGCTGCCAGCAACGCATCGGTGGTAATGGCACCAGCCGTTACCGGTGCAGGTTCCATCAATTTTGTCATTAATGGACGCACCACCAGCAGCAGCACCATCAAGCCCATGAGCATGACAACCATGGTTTCCGCCATTTTAACATACTGGGTCATATCCAGTTTCTCCCAGAAACTGACATCCAGTGAATCTTGACCAGCGGTCAGGTCAGCAAACTGCATATTGACGATTTCAACCTTATCGCCACGACTCTCATCAAAACCTATGGCAGATTTCACCAGTTTGGCCAGTTGATCGAGTTCCTGCTGTTCACGCGGTTTATACGTCTGTTTGCCGTTCTTATCTTTACCGTAAATACCGTCAATCAGCACGGCAACAGATAGCTTTTTAACCGTACCTGTCTGCTTTATTTCACTTTGCACCACTTTGGAGATTTCATAGTTGGTAGTTTCTTCGGTACGTTTGCTGGCGCGGATATTATCGGTACCTGTTTCTTTGTTGGCTTCGGCTTCCGGCAGATTATTTTCTACCGTCACATTTTTTTCGCGCTCGTTGCTGTTATCACTTTCCTCAACGGTCTGGGTTGAGCGTTCAACCTTGCTTTCCGGATCAAAGCTTTCGGCACTGCGCGTCACTTTATTAAAATCCATATCCGCCGTCAGCTGTACCCGCGCCTTACCAATCCCCACGACACTTTCCAGCATGGTCGTGACATCGGTCTGCAGGCGGTTTTCATACTGCACCCGTGACTGTTCGGCACCTTCCAGTTCCAGTTCCGCACGCTCACTGCTGCCATGACTGCGGGCAATCAGACGGCCACGGTCATCAATAATCGCAACGTTATTAATCTGTAATTCCGGCACAGCTGAGGCTACCAGGTGCTGAATGGCCAGGATCTGGTTTTTTTCCAGCTGCTTGCCGCCAAGTATTTGCAGAAAGACTGAAGCACTGGGTGCCTGCTTTTCACGGCTGAACAGTTCGCGCTGCGGCAATACCAGATGCACCCGCGCATTGCGGATGACATCAATGGATGCAATTGTACGGCTAAGTTCACCTTCCAGTGCCCGCACCTTATTAATGTTCTGCACAAAGGAATTTGTACCAAAACCATCTTTTTTATCAAAAATATCATAACCAAGGCTACCACCACGCGGCAGACCGCTTTGTGCCATACGCATCCGGACTTTACCGGCTTCTTCAGGTGGCACCAGAATCTTTGCCCCATTCTCTTCTAATAAATAAGGGATTTTCATGGTTTCCAGCTGGGCAACAACCTGGTTAATGTCGTTGCCTTCCAGATCGGCATACAGCACCTGCATCTGGCCATCACCCATTTTGGCAAACATGCTGCCAAAGAAAAACAGAATGGCAACGGCGACTGCACCCAGCAGCGCAACGCGCTGTTTGCCAAGCCCCTGTAATGTGCCAAGAAGATTTTCCACGCTGTATTAACTTTACGACAAGGTACACCCTGTCGCTCCGCCCCTCACATTATTGTTTATTTTGTCTTTAATGGGTTCATCTTACGGCAAGGGTGTAAACGAATGGTAAACGGGCGGCATTTTTTGCCTAGTGGAGTATAATTGTTGAAATTGGTATATCTGGATTGCTTCGCTGCGCTCGCAATTGTCGGACAAGCCTGTCATTCAGTGATACACTTATTGAGTGTTATTTATATTCTTTTAACACCATAGGTATACTTATGTGCAAGATAATGGAGCACATCATGCTAAAAAAACACCTTATCCGGGCGGCTTGATGTTCGTCATCATGATTTACGGGAACCGCTGCAGAAGCAGTGAACTATAGGAACCTCTGCAAAAGGGGGTAATGTCATGCTGAGCGCAGCGAAGCATCTCAATAATTACGAAGAGATCCTTCACTTCGTTCAGGATGACAGGGGGCTTTTGCAGAGGTTTCTATACCTGAATGATTATATCACTGGAATTCTTTTGTGCAGCACAATACCTTCCTGGCTGAGGCTGGTACTGTAACAATAGGCCTCAACACCAGACTCAACAGCCTTTTTCAGGGTTGCCGCATAGACAGGATCAAGATCAGCCGCCGCCTGAAAGCACATCAGATCATCACGCTGGCCGATATACAGCATCACCGCCCGCGCCCCCTGCCCGCGCAGCTGTATTAATTCCTGTAAATGCTTTGCCCCCCGTGTTGTTATTCCATCTGGAAACTCCAGCAGTCCGGGGGTGCGCATGAGGTGACAGTTTTTAACCTCAACATAGCAATCTGGCCGATCTGGGCTCGTCAGTTTAAAATCCAGGCGCGATGCGCCAATGCTGGCTTCAGGTTTTATGGTTGTATACCCTGTCAGTTCAGGAATCATGCCTGCCTGTAAGGCTCGCAGCACCAGTTTGTTGGGAATACCAGTATTTACCCCCACCATCACCCCATCTGCTGCAACGATCTCAAGTGTATACGGCAGTTTTCTGGAGAGATTATCAGACCTGGATACGTATACTGTCAGCCCCGGCATATTAACGCCCAGCATCGCACCAGAGTTGGGGCAATGCACGGTAACAACCGCACCGGAATCCAACCTGACATCAGCCAGAAAACGCCGATAGCGTTTTATGAGCGTGCCTTTTAACAGGGAAGATGGCCAAGGCAGCATTATTTTCTACTCATAGTTTATTTTTCACAGTGATATAATCTATTTCGGCAATAAATTTTCAACATTTACACACTATAGTGCATTTATGGTGGTGCCTCAAGGTCACCGGCAACGCCCATGCAACGTATGCAGTGAGTCTTTAATTTATGATATCCAGGAAGTTTTCAATCACTAATTTACCCGCTCCTAATCATCAGCGTTGGACGCCCTCTGACAAAAAAAGAGTGGTGCTGAGCGTCTGTAACGGTTTTTTGAGTATTACAGAGGCCTGTCGTCGTTACAGCCTGTCACTGGATGAGTTTTTGTCGTGGTATCGTCGCGCCCGTAAAGCTGGCAAGAAACCTTAATGGTCATTTGATAGACGACGCTGATACACTGAAAAATTTTCTATATTTCTCACATACGTATACTGTTGCCATATTTGCGCAAAAGCTGGGTATTGCAGGTAATGTTTCAGAAAAGAGAAATCGGCATTGCCCATAAATTCGATATTTTTTGATGTATCGACCAGCACCACATCCGGTGGGTTTTTTTGAAAATCTTCTATCACCCCCTGCACAAAGAACTGTTCAATCTCCTGACGGCGGTGTGGTAACAGTCCAGCAGGATACTCACCGTACAGTGCTGGCAGGTAAAACAGACTGGAAAACCGTGACACCCATTGTAGATCAGCTGCAAGGCTGACATTTGCAGTCATCAGCAGGCCTGTGCTGAAGAAATATACATTCCTGGGCTTTGGGGTGAGGTGGTTCAGATCTGCAACAGCCTGCCGGTAAATATTATCCGGTTTAAGCAAATAAAGCCCTGGCGATATCAGCAGCCGCAAGGCAACCATGATCACGGCACAGTAAAACGCAACCCTAGGAACAATGGACGCCTGCAGCGTCAATCCATGCAAGAATATCAGAGACAGGCTGAGCACGGGAATAAAGTGATAAAGCCACATTTTCCCCTGCAGCAGAACACTGCCCATAAACCCCAGTGCGGCAACCAGTAAAATCGTATTTATTCCTTTGAACGCATACGGTTTGCGATACACACCATACAGCACCATACAGATCAGGAGTGGTAAGGACATGATCTGCAGGTTTTGTATGCGCGTTGCCGCGTATGCACCTTGGCCTGGGGCCGGATGTCGCTGGTCACACAGGCGCTGCTCGCGAGCGCTGCCAAGCTAACAACAATAAATTTTCGCATGCTCATAAA
>JANMDF010000182.1:0-3731 GCA_031376145.1 Alphaproteobacteria bacterium | reverse complement strand
CCCCGCTGGAAACGGTGGTTTCATGCGCGGTTGCCCTTTGCGCCCCTCCAGGCTCTCCATCAATGCGGTTTCTTCACCGCAGATATAAGCACCCGCCCCGCGATGCAGGTAAATATCCATATCCCAACCGGAACCACAGGCATTTTTGCCCAGCAGGCCAGCGTCATAGGCCTCATCAATGGCGGCCTGCACATTGCTGGCCTCATTGTAAAATTCACCGCGAATATAGATATAGCAGGCGTGCGCGCCAATGGCGAAGCTGGCCAGCACACAGCCTTCCAGCAAGCGGTGCGGATCATGGCGCAGAATATCACGATCCTTGCAGGTGCCAGGCTCAGACTCATCAGCATTGACCACCAGGTAATGCGGGCGGTCGCCGATATCTTTCGGCATGAATGACCATTTCATCCCTGCCGAAAAACCGGCACCACCGCGCCCGCGCAGGCCAGAATCTTTAATTTCCTGGATGATCTTATCACGCCCCAATGCCAGCAGGTCTTTGGTATTTGACCAGATGCCACGTTTTTTCGCCCCCTTCAGTCCCCAGTCTTCCTGGCCATACAGGTTGGTAAAAATACGATTTGATTCTGCAAGCATAAGGTTTTCAGCTCTTTTGCAATTTAAATTTAAACACCAGATACAGGATCAAAATGATCAACGCCATGGAATAAGTTGTGAAACTGATCGGAATGGCCATGCCTGTGGCGGTGATGATCTCCGCCAGATTGGGCACGGACATTTCCTGCCGGAAAAACACGCATGTTACCGCACTCAGAATTGCCATCAAGGCAAAGAGCATGGTTCCATATAAGGATATATTACTGAGTTTCCGGTAGATCGTCTGTTGTTTCTGGTTAGTAGCGATTTCTTCGACACGATCCAGGAGGGCTTCAGCCAGGTTTTCATGTTCTCTCGGCGTAATACTCTCAACATACTCATTGCAGATGGCACAGAATAAGGCCATCAGCGCAAAGAAAAGAGCCAGGCGACTCATCGTTGATCAGCCTGCTTTTTTGACAGGAGCGGAAAACTGCCGTCCAATTTGCGAACCGGTCTTGGGTTTTCTGCCATCCTGTATTTGTTGCAGAATCGAAACGATAGCTTGCTTATCCAGATCTTCAAAAAAATCATCGTTAATCTGTACTACCGGTGCATTCACGCAAGCACCCAGGCATTCCACCCGCATCAGGGTAAATTTACCGTCCGGCGTGGTTTCCCCCAGGCCAATCCCCAGATGCTCTTTACAGGCATCTTCCACGGCATCAGAACCGCGCAGCCAGCAAGGCGTTGTACAGCACAGCTGCACCAGGTTTTCACCCACCGGCTTTAAGTTAAACATCGTGTAGAATGACGCGACTTCATAGACCCGCACGATGGGCAGATTCAGGTATTCCGCTACATATTCCAGCGTTTCTTTCGACAGCCAGTTACTATTCTGGCGTTGGGCGATATCCAGCAGGGGGAGCAGGGCACTTTGCTGGCGACCTGCAGGATAGCGACTGATAATGAGATCAGCCCGTTTTTTATTGGCCGCAGTAAAGGCAAAGGCATTGGGTGTTTTTGCAGTCATGTTTTTTATCCATTGACCCGAAATAAAAGGATCGGCCGCCTATGCAGCAGCCTGGCTGGCCTTACTGAAGTTTTCCGATGCAAATGTCCAGTTTACCAGACCATCGAGAAACGCCTTGACGAAATCAGGGCGACGATTCTGATAATCCAGGTAATAGGCATGCTCCCAGACGTCTACGGTCAGCAAGGCAACCTGTCCACTGGTCATGGGTGTTTCGGCGTTAGCGGTTTTGGTAATTTTCAACTGGCCTTTATCGAGTACCAGCCATGCCCAGCCACTGCCGAACTGGGTAGCAGCAGCGTTGGAAAATTCTTTTACAAAGCCCTCATAATTTCCAAATGCCTGGTTAATGGCGGTTGCAAGCGCACCGCCTGGTTGCCCACCGCCAGCGGGTTGCATGCAGTGCCAGAAAAACGTATGGTTCCATACTTGGGCAGCATTGTTGAAAATCCCCTGCTGTTCAGGCTTGCCATGGCTTGTAAGAATAATGTCTTCCAGCGACTTCGCGGCCAGCGGCGTGTCTTTGATCAGATCATTGAGCACATCCACATACCGCTGGTGATGTTTCCCGTAATGAAAATCAAATGTCTGTGCGGACATCAGGGGTTCCAGCGCATTCTTAGCATAAGGGAGGGGAGGTAGCGTAAAGCTCATAAGAAATCCTGTTATTTAACGGGTGGGTTTTGCAGGTGTCTGCACATCTGCACAGATGATGCGCGATGTAAAGCTGATATACTTATTCTGGCCTTCTACTTCATTGGCAAGACGGCCAAGGACTTTACATTCGTTAAGGGCACGGCGCACATTGTTGACAAATGGCGTAAAAGACTGTGCAGGTTGTGGCATCAGAAAGTGGGCAATAACCATGCACCAGGCCAACGTACCCAGGGTAAGCAGGGTACCCCGTCGTATACTGGCAATGTTCAACCACTGTTTCATCACTCAATCCACGATGGCCCACAGTCAATATCCGCCTGCAGGCGATGGGCGCCGTAAAAATCTTCCTTGACACGACCGGCAATAATACAGTTGTTTACCGCCTCTTTCACTTCGTAGAGAAAATCTTGTGATTCTGCCGGTTTGGCGGCAAAAAAATAGCACACAACCAGTGCCCAGAAACCGGCACCGGTGAAAAAAAGTATTGCTCTGTCAAGCTTTTTCATGGCCGATAATTAAGCACGATATTGCAGTGCAAACAACAGAAAATTCACTGATGAGCCTCAAGTTTTGGTGAGATGCTCAAAAAAAAGAAACAGAGATTCCTATACATCCCCATCTGAGGGGATATTCAACACCGTACCGCAGTGTTTACAGTGCACCGCATCGTTTTCATGCAGGAAAAGACCGCAGGCAGTACAGGTAAAACGCACTTTTGACGGGCGGAAAATGGTCTGTACCATACGTAAAAACAGCGATACGCCAAAAATCATAATAATGATGGACAAGAATTTTCCAGCCTCTCCCTGCAGGGTCACATCACCAAAGCCGGTGGTGGTCAGGGCGGCAATGGTGAAATACATCGCATCCAGAAAATTGGTGACCTTGGGGTTGTGATGCACCTGGGTAACAAACACCAGTTCTGTCATGATAAAGACGAAAACAAACAGGTTGGTTGCACTCATGATGATGTCTTCGTATTGCCGGAAATACGCAAAGTCCTTACGCAATCGTTCCTGCAGTCGGTAGGAGCGCAGCAGCCGCAAGACACGCAGGCTGCGCAGAAAGGCAAAGTTCGCACCCAGCAACGGTGCCAGAAACGACAGCATCGCTATCAGATCGGTGATATTTAAAGGATGCAGAAAAAATGCAGGTTTCCTGGGCGCAATCCACAGCCGTGCTGTGAAATCCATTGCGATATAAAGACCGAACAGCACATCTACCCATTCTGTAGCAGCGTAGCCATAGAAAAAAGTCGATGCAATCAGAAACAGAATTGTCACCACATCGCAGGTCAGCAAGGTGTAGCGGAAACGGTGCGCCGCTCGGGATTCTCCTTCATACAGGTTGGTGATCGTCTTTTTGACAGCAGTCATTGACATATGGTGCTCTCTACAATCCCCAGAGGTGCAGCACGGCCATCAGTACCGTACTGAGAAAAGCAGTGACAACGGTCACGCTGAGCAGTGTACACAGCACCCCTAAAACCACAAACACCCCATCA
>JANMDF010000177.1:0-12041 GCA_031376145.1 Alphaproteobacteria bacterium | reverse complement strand
CACCCCGGAAATCTGGCCGTCTTTAAAAAACAGATTATCTGGAAATAAGTCCGCATGAATGGCACCGGATGGTAGATGATGTGGCCAATGCTGAGTTATGTAGGTCAGTTCGTCTTCCACAGTTTTTGCTAAGCCTGGTGTAACGGTATCAGCAGTCGCCGCTGTTTTGCGGGCTAGGGTCTGCCAGGCTGGTGCACCAACAGGGTTTGCGCGGTGCGCTGCAAAATCCTGTGTCGCCAGATGCATCCTGGCAAGATAGGCGCCAACTTGCCGTGCCTCCTCTACCGTCACAACCGCTGTTGCTTTTCCCTCCAGAAAATAAACAATCAACGCTGGTTTGCCGTATATAGTCTGCAGGGCGTTGCCGTGCTGGTCAATCACCGGCTGTGGGCAATGGAGGCCGCATGCCCGCAAATGCTGCATCAGCGCAATGCAGTAAGGCAGGTCTTCTGCTGTCACCCATTGTTCAAACAGGGTCAGGATATACTCGGCGCGACTGGTGGTGATTTTGTAATTGGTATTCTGCACACCTTCGGCAATGCCGTGAAAATGCTCAAGACCGCCAATGTCATATTGGCTAAGCATCTGGCTAATATCGACAGCCCGCAGATGGGTAAAGACAGCCATACAGCCTACGCTACCAGTTCTTTTGGCAGTCGGAAACGCACATTTTCCTGTTTCGTTGTCACAACATCCACCGTGACCGTGAAACGTTCCTGAATGGCGGCAATCACTTCTTCCACCAGAACCTCAGGCGCGGAAGCACCCGCAGTCAGCCCCATGATCTGCACGCCTGCAAACCACTGCCAGTCAATATCGGCGGCACGCTGGATAAGGCGCGCATTACCACAGCCGTATTGTTTGCCTACTTCCACCAGACGCTGTGAATTTGATGAATTGGGTGCGCCAATCACCAACAGCATATCACACCCAGGGGCGATATGGCGCACGGCCTCCTGCCGGTTGGTTGTTGCATAGCAGATATCTTCTTTTTTCGGTGGCTGCATGGCGGGAAACCGCTGTTGCAGCGCGGTGATAATATCCTGTGTTTCATCAATGGACAGCGTTGTCTGTGTCACATAAGCTAGGGGGTTATCCAGTGGGATATCAGCAATCTTGGCATGTGCAACTGTTTCAATCAAGGTCATGGCACCGGCTGGCAACTGTCCCATGGTGCCGATGACTTCCGGGTGTCCGGCATGGCCAATGAGGAGGATATGATAGCCTTCATCATACAGCCGTTCACTGGCCTTATGAACCTTGCTGACCAGTGGACAGGTAGCATCCAGATAGTGCAGCGAACGACGATCTGCATCCAGTGGTACGCTTTTTGGCACGCCGTGGGCAGAGAAAATCACATGGGCGTCCGCTGGTACTTCGTCAAGTTCTTTGACAAACACCGCACCTTTGGCTTTCAGGCTGTCTACCACAAAGCGGTTATGCACAATTTCATGGCGTACATACACCGGTGCTCCATATTTTTTTAAGGCTTCTTCCACAATCTGAATCGCACGATCCACGCCCGCACAGAATCCACGCGGTGCGGCGAGACGGATGGTGAGCGCGGGATTGATTTTTCTGTCGGGCATCTTTCATCGCATACCGGGTTTAAGAAGATTTGGCAAGGTGCTGGAAGATACTGAATACACCATGTTACGGCGGCATCATTTTTCCGGTGAGGGCGTTCCTTGCTTTTCTGGCGGCAGATCTGCTTGTGTAATCAGACCGCCTGCAAGCGTCACATAATACGTTAAGATACGGTCTTTATGGGTTGCGATAGTGATTGTCGGCAACTGGTGTTGCTTGCGAAAATGCGGCAGCACCGGTGATGCCGGATCCTGGGTAATGAACAAATACTGTTGTGCAGTATTTTGGCTTAAGTGCGTGGTTAGCTCATAATGATCGTCAATACGGTGGTCATTATTCCATTTGACAATTTTTACCGGCATATCGCGCAACTGGTACAGCAGTTCTGCTGTGCGCATGCGGTGATCCGTCAGCAACCAGGCATCCGGGTATTGCTGTAACAGAGGACGGATAATGTCTGCCAGCAGGTCACTGCCACGCAGGCGCTTAAAGGGGTCGAGTGCTGAGGGAAGATTGACGTTCAATGCGGCAATCAGCAGCAGCGTAACTGCCAAACTGGACGACAGTAATACTGACCAGCCTGGCCAGCGTGGCCGATGTTTCAGCATCCAGACAACAGCCAGAATACTGGCTGATGTGAGGGCAGGGGCTGCCCAGTTGGCGTTGGCGCGGGATATAAATCCCTGTGCCTGAATTAACAGCAGGAGTGGTAGACTGCAGCACACAAGAAATAGGGTGCGCGTATCTGTCTGCCTGCGGCGTAATTGCCAGAGCACTGCTAAAAACGCCGCAAAGGGCAGGGGGCCGAACACGCCAAACTGGCTTAGAAAAAACTCCAGTGCTTTATCAGGGTTAAACAAGTTCGCGCCAAGGTTGGCATTATCGCCCGTGTGCATAAACGTCAGCCAGCCGTGCGCCGCATTCCAATACAGGTTTGGCATGAGGCACAGTAATGCTGTCAAGATTACAATCAGCCACTCCTGCCAGCATGCTTTTTTCGCTACGATCATATAAATAGCCAGCGATAATGGCAGCACGACCATGCTGTATTTTGACAGCAGGCCAAAACCCACCGCTAATCCTGCAAATAGCCAATACCGCAGCAGGTTTGTATGCAATCCCTGCCACATCCACAGCATCGCCAGTGACCAGAACAATAATAGAAAGGGATCGGTGGAAATCAGCAGGGATGATAAAAATACCGCCGGTAGCGTGATATACAGCAGTGCCGTCCAGGCAGCGACATGTTGGTTGTACATGTACCTCGCCAGTACCGCCAGTACAACAGCAGTACAACCATGTGCAACCGGACTGGCAAAGCGTATCCATGCGGTACTGTTTGCATCACCCAGCAAAGTCGTCAGATGAATCATCCAGGCAACCATGGGAGGTTTGGAATAATAACCCCAGTCGATCTGTTGTGCCCATGTCCAGTATTGTGCTTCATCGCCAAACAGCGGCAGTGGGAATATCCAAAGGTATATTACCCGCAATGCCGTGATGATAAAAACTATCAGTAAGGCTGTATTGAGGCGTAAAATAGTATTTTGGTTGAACGGCGATTCTGTTATAGGCATACACGGTTTATCCGGTTCTTAAGGTTGGTTACACATGCTCCATATGTCAAGACTTGTACAAAACACATATTGTCATTCTGAACGAAGCGAAGAATCTACGTGCGGCACGGGATCCTTCGCTGCGCTCAGAATGACAAAAATGCTTGTGTTGACTATCTTGCTGCTCATCTCTGGTGCGGCAAAAGCCGATTTGCAAGTCAATATTACCCAAGGCTCCACCGCGGCAATTCCCATTGCGCTGCCGGCTTTTATTGCCACACCACCGGGGATGCAGCAGTTGGCCAACGATATTACGGCAGTGGTGGTTGCAGATTTAGAGCGATCTTCTCTGTTTCGCTCGGTAAACCCTGCCGCCTTTATTCAGCGGTTTGGTAACCCTGATGAAGCCCCGCGCTTTCCAGACTGGAAAGCCATTAATACACAGTTGCTGGTAGTAGGTGGGTTGCGTCCGGCTGGTAGCGACGGCATTACCGCAAGTTTCCGTCTTTATGACGTGTTATCAGAGCGTCAGATGACTGGCCTGGTGTTCGAGACTAAAACCAACAATTGGCGGCGTATTGCCCACCTGATTGCCGATGCGATTTACAAGCGGGTGACGGGCGAAGACGGGTATTTCGATTCCCGCGTTGCCTATGTTGCAGAAAGTGGCGCACGTAATAAGCCAACCAAGCGGTTGGCGATTATGGATCAGGATGGGTATAATCACCGTTTTCTGACCGATGGGCGTTTCCTAGTGCTGACCCCGCGCTTTTCACCAACAGCCCCCATCATCACCTATCTTGGTTATTATGGTCGTGAACCCCAGGTACACATGCTGCATGTGGATACCGGGCGGGTTGAGATTTTGGGGAACTTCCCGGGCATGACTTTTGCGCCCCGCTTTGCACCCAATGGCCGCACACTCATTTTTAGCCTGGCAAAAGCTGGGAATACCGATATTTACACCATGGATATTGGCAGCCGGCAGATCCGTCGCCTGACCGATCATCCCAGCATTGATACATCCGGCAGTTTCTCACCGGACGGAAGCCGTATTGTGTTCAACTCTGACCGTGGTGGCTCGGAACAGTTGTACACCATGAGTGCCAGCGGTGGTGGTGTCCAGCGTATCAGCTTTGGCAGTGGGCGGTACAGCACACCAGTCTGGTCACCGCGCGGCGATCTGATTGCCTTTACGCGCTCTTTCCAGGGGCAGTTTTCTGTGGGGGTCATGCGTCCGGATGGCAGCAGTGAGCGGATTCTATCCAGTAGTTTTTTGGATGAAGGCCCCACGTGGTCGCCCAATGGCCGCGTACTGATGTTTTTCCGCGAAACACCGGGTGGTTATAATGGTGCCGGAAAATCCGCACGCCTCTACTCTGTGGATTTAACGGGGTACAACCTGCGCCAGATTCCCACACCGCAGGATGCATCCGATCCGGCTTGGTCAGGGTTGAATCCGAATTTTTAGGCGAACGTCTTTATTTAAATGTCATTTATCGGCTCTGTTTGCTAAACAACGTACGTGGAACGTCTCCGTCATCCCGAACGCAGTGAAAGATATCGTAAGGCATTGAGATCCTTCACTGCGTTCAGGATGACGAAAGCCATTGTTTCGCGTAAGTCGTATGCTAAGTAATAAAAATAAACGTTGTAACCTCATGAATTTAAGCCGGTACCAAGCCTATACCAACCCTGCGTATATCGGCCAGTTTGCGTTGGGCTTTTCCAGTGGCTTGCCCTATTTGCTGGTTTTTTCCACGCTGACCTTCTGGTTGAAGGACAATGACCTTAATAAGGCCACCATTGGCCTGTTTTCACTGGTGAAGTTACCGTACCTGTTTAAAATATTCTGGGCACCACTGCTCAACAGCGGGCGATTGCCCTGGCTGGCGGTAAAGTTGGGACAGCGGCGTTCCATGGCGTTGGCATTGCAGGTCTGCTTGATGCTGAGCATTGTTGCCCTGGCGTTTTCTAATCCGGCGGTGGATGTAACCACAACGGCACTCCTGGCACTGACGGTTGCATTCTTCTCTGCCAGCCAGGATATTGTTCTGGATGGGTATCGCGCTGAACGATTCAGTGCCACTGAACAGGGAATGGCTACGGCATTTTTTGTGACGGGCTATCGCATCGCACTCCTGCTGGCGGGCGCCGGGGCATTATACCTGGCTGCCGTCATGGCCTGGCGGGATGTCTATCTGATCATGGCACTGGTGCAGGGCGTTGGTGTGCTGGCAATTCTGTGCAGTCGCGAACAAGTCCGTGCAGATGTGCAAACCAGCGGTAGTACGAGCTGGTGGCAGTGGGTAGTGCAGAATGTCTGGGCACCGTTTTATGAATTTACCACACGGCCAGCCTGGGGTTGGCTGCTGGCTTTGGTATTGCTGTATAAATTTGGTTATGCCTACCAAAGTGTGATGGTCAATGTCTTTTATGATGAGGCTGGCTTTACCAAACCCCAGATTGCCGAGATCACCAAAATCTATGGTTTCTTTGCAACCATTATCGGCACGTTTGTGGGGGGCAGTCTGGTGGCCAGGGTTGGTATTTATAAAAGCCTGCTGGCTGGTGCCTGGCTACAGGTATTTTCACTGTTATTGTTTACCTGGCTGGCCACGCAGGGGGCAAGCACTACTGCCCTGGCCATGGCAGTAACGCTGGAAAACTTCTGTGATGGTATAGGCTCTACCGCGTATCTTACCTTGTTTGCGGTGTTGTGTCGCAAAGAATACAGCGTTACCCAGTTTGCGGCGTTGACGTCCCTAATGGCTCTGAGTCGCGATGTCCTTGCAGCCAGCAGTGGCTACGTTGCCGAAGGTATGGACTGGGTGACGTTTTTTCTGGTCTGTACGGCACTTGCACTACCGGCACTGTTGTTGCTGTATATTTTAAAATCGACCATTATCGCGTATCAGCACAAGGAGCCAGCATCATGAGTATTACCAAGGACTACCGTCTTGATCCGGCGGATGGCGGCAGGCCTGACAGTATGGTTGTCCTGTTGCACGGTGTTGGTGCGAATGGCCAGGATTTACTGGATCTGGGGCAGTACTGGCAAGGGGTGCTACCGCGCACAGTGTTTATTTCGCCCGATGCACCCTTTGCCTTTGATATGGAAGAATTTGCGCCAGGCGGGCGGCAGTGGTTCAGCCTTGCGCAACTTGACCCCCACAGTCTGCTGCAGGGCGTTAAAACAGCAGCGCCGCACCTGCAGGCATATCTTGATGGATTGCTGCAGGAAACCGGTTTGACGTCAGACCGCATGGCATTGGTAGGGTTTTCTCAGGGTACTATGATGGCACTGTATGCGGCCTTTCGACGTGCGGGGGGATGTGCTGGTGTGGTGGGATATTCCGGTGCATTGATGGGGGGAGAGCTTCTTACTGATGAAGCGCTGGCCAAACCGCCGGTGTTGCTGATACACGGTGAAGCTGATCCTGTAGTGCCGGTGATGGCCAGCCGTATGGCGACGCAGCAATTACAGGCGGCGGGCATTGATGTCACGCTGCATACGGTGCCTGGGTTGCCACACAGTATTGATCAGCGGGGCTTGCAATGGGGAGGAGATTTTTTGTCAGGGGTACTTTATAAACAATAAGCATGTTACTTGTGGCATGACCGTGCAATCATGATTTTGACAGTTAATACTGGTTCAAGCAGTTATAAGGCTGCGCTGTTTGATGTCACGGGCAGGCAGTGGCTGCGCGGCTTTTCCCTGGATCTGCAGCAATCATCCTGGAAAGACGAAAGCGCAGGTACAACATATGAGTGGCATACCAATGTCCTGACCCAGACTGATTTCATCCATCAGATACACGGTCGTCTGCTTGAAGCAGGGTGCACACTGAAGGCTGTCAGCCATCGTTTTGTGCACGGCGGAGGGGATTTTCACCAGCCTGTTGTCATCACACCGTTGGTTGCCAGGCAACTGGAAGGTCTCAGTGATCTTGCCCCGCTGCATATGCCGCAGGCCATTGAGATGTACAGTGCAGCAAGGAATGTATGGTCAGATGTGCCCCATATAGCCTGTTTTGATACAGGCTTTCATCACAACCAACCTCGCTTGCATACGTATTATCCTTTGCCATTGGAACTTTATGCGCAGGGCATTCGGCATTATGGGTTTCACGGATTGTCCTATGAATATATCGTCAGTCAGTTGCCAGTACTGGGGATTTCCAGTGATGCACGTATTATCGCTGCGCATCTGGGTAGTGGCAGTAGTGCCTGCGCCATACAGCACGGCAAAAGTGTGGCCAGCAGTATGGGATTCAGTGCCGTTGCCGGTATGATGATGGCAACGCGTTCAGGTAGTATTGATCCTGGGATTATCACATATCTTCTGCGTCAGGGGTGGAATGTAAAACGCATTGAAGGCCTGTTATACAAACAATCCGGCTTGCTGGGCGTTTCCGGTATCAGCAGCGACCTCCGCATCCTTAGAAAGGATGGTGGGGATACAGCCAGGCTTGCCATTGATTTGTATTGTTATCGTGCGGCTCAGGAAATTGCCGCACTGCTGCCAGCACTGGGTGGCCTGGACGTTTTAATATTTACAGGCGGCATTGGTCAGCATCAGCCCGATACGTGCAGACAAATTGCACAACATCTGGCCTGGCTTGACATAAAGATGCTTGAAAACAATAATCAGACTCTTTCTGCTGCCGAACAATTACAGGCATCAAGCAGTCGCGTTGCCGTCTGGTCATTGCCAACCAATGAGGAGGCAGTGATGGCAAAGGCGGCCATTGGCTATATATAAACATCACACTATAAAACCGCACTACGATTTTACGCTGCCGGACGATGGACCCCAGCGAAGGCTGGGGTCCATCCTGGTGCAGGTTTACAGTGTGAGATCTATAGGGCCTCACATATTGATTAAGCTTACCCCAAGTCCCATCAGACCGCCCATAATCGTGCCCCAGACGACCAGCCAGCCCAGGTGTTCGTGAATCATGTCGTGAATAATGTTTTTCACCATACGCGGGGTTAATTCCGCCAGGCGCTGGTCAATAATATGCGCCACGGATTGCTCTACCTTATTGATAAAGCCATCCTGTCCGGTACCGTGTTCGGCTTTCAAATCATGCACGATCTCATCCAGAATCTGTGCAAGGCGGACTTTGATGGGGTCTTTCAAGGGTTCCAGGGCTTTAGCGCCACCCATCATCCCCAGCATGCCGCCAAAACTGGATCCCATAATCGCCGCCACCAGGCCATCATAAACCTTGTCCAGATCTACACGGGCGCGGATGCTGTCAGCAACATCCGTGTTCTGCCCAGTTTGCAGTGTGTCCTGCAAAAATTTCTCCAGAATATCGCGGCGGAAAAACTGGTTGATCAGCATGGACTTAATGCCGATTTTAAAATCTTCAAACCGGTTTGGGATTACGCCGGAGCCATACAAAAACGGCACTTTTTCAAACAGCATGTAAATAGCGAGCCAGTTGGTAATGCCGCCGGACAGGGCATACAGACCAATATTCATGATTTCGATACGGTACACAGGCGAAAAATATCCCCCTATGCAGATGCAGGCAGACAGAAAGTTACTCAGAAAACTCGCAGATATATGGAGGCGCATAGAGTTTCACTTGATCTTTGTTCATTTCGGCTTTAGCCAAGGTGGACATAAAAAGCAACATGATAAGGATTCACCATTATGACGATAAGCGCTGCCATGAGCCAGAATAATGCACCAGATTACAAAGTTGCCGATATTAACCTTGCTGCCTGGGGGCGCAAAGAAATCAGTATCGCTGAAACGGAAATGCCTGGCCTGATGGCCATTCGGGCGGAATATGGAAAAAGCCAGCCGTTGAAAGGCGCACGCATTGCCGGTTGTCTGCACATGACTATTCAAACGGCTGTACTCATTGAGACGCTGACAGCATTGGGCGCTGATGTGCGCTGGAGTTCCTGTAATATTTTTTCCACCCAGGATCAGGCAGCAGCAGCTATTGCTGCAACCGGGGTGCCGGTTTTTGCCTGGAAAGGTGAAACGGATGAGGAATATGACTGGTGCATTGAGCAGACCATTTTTGGTGCCAATGGCTGGACACCCAACATGATCCTGGATGATGGTGGTGATCTGACCTTAATCGTACATAATAAATACCCAGAATTGTTGAAAGACATTCGCGGTATTTCTGAAGAAACCACCACAGGCGTGCATCGTCTGTACGAAATGCTGAAGGCGGGAAAGCTGAAAACCCCTGCCTTTAACGTCAATGACTCCGTAACAAAATCCAAATTTGACAACCTGTATGGTTGCCGTGAAAGTCTGGTAGATGGCGTTAAACGCGCAACGGACGTGATGATGGCCGGTAAAATTGCCGTAGTCTGTGGCTATGGTGATGTGGGTAAAGGCAGTGCTGCAAGCTTACGCAGTCAAGGTGCCCGGGTAATTGTTACCGAAATTGATCCGATCTGTGCGTTACAGGCCGCCATGGAAGGCTATGAAGTCACGACCATGGATGATGCCGCGTCTGTCGGCGATATTTTTGTAACCGCCACGGGTAATGTGGATGTGATCACCCTGGATCATATGCGGGCGATGAAAGACCGTGCGATCGTCTGTAACATTGGCCACTTTGACAGTGAGATTCAGGTGGATGCCCTGCGGAACTGCAAATGGGAAGAGGTAAAGCCGCAGGTAGATGAAATTACCTTCCCCGATGGCAAGCGGATTATTCTGCTGGCCAAAGGGCGTCTGGTGAACCTGGGTTGTGGTACAGGGCATCCCAGCTTTGTGATGAGCACATCCTTTTCCAACCAGGTGCTGGCGCAGATTGAGTTGTGGCAGAATCCAGGTAAATACCCTGTGGGTGTGTACACCCTGCCTAAACGACTGGATGAAAAAGTGGCCGCACTGCATCTGCCGAAACTTGGGGTTAAACTGACAAAACTGACTGACAAACAGGCCGAGTACCTGGGCATAGATGGTGAAGGCGATTTCAAACCGGATGGCTATCGTTACTAAATGCTGCAATTCTTAAAAACCCTGATCCAGCAGCAGCCTTCGCGCAACGCCAGCGATGCCAGCCTGAGTGCGGTGGAGTTAAAGCGGCTTGATCAGCGGTTTTTAAGTCAGTTAAAATTTCTAGCGGATAAGCTGCCATACCCAGCCTGGGTGAGGGATAGAAACTGCAATCTCCTTTACTGCAATTTTGCTTATGTCGATGCGCTGGAAGTTGAAGTGCAGCATGCTCTTGAGGTGGGTGTAGAGCTTGGTCAGGGCGTGCTTGGAGAAGATGGCAAGGAATTGGCAAGACGGGCTCTTGCCACTGAAGTCATGCAGTCAGAAAGCCATTTTGTTGTCAGTCGCGGCAAGCGTCGTTTATTTGAATTTACCGAAGTACCACTTATTGATGGCAGTGGCCTGGCGGGCTATGCACAGGATTTCACCGGCATTCAGGATATGCAGGCCGAACTGGAGCGGCACATCACTGCCAATCATGAGATTCTGGAATATCTGGGGACAGCTATTGCCATGTTTGGCAGCGATAAGCGTCTTCATTTTTATAATGCGGCGTTTTCCAGATTATGGAAACTGGAAGAAGAATATTTAAGTCGTGAGCCGACATACGGCGAATATCTCGATAAGCTCCGTGCCGAGCGACGCCTGCCTGAATACGCAGATTTTCCAGCTTTCAAGAAAAATCAGGATGCCATGTTTCAACGCCTGCTTGAACCCAAGCAGGAAATTATTCATCTGCCAGACGAGCGTACGCTAAAATTGATTACTATTCCGCACCCCCTGGGTGGACTGATGTTCAGCTATGAAGATGTGACCGACCGTATTGCGCTGGAACGCAGCTACCAGACACTGCATGCTGTGCAGCAGGCCACGCTGGATAATCTTTACGAAGGGATTGCCGTGTTTGGCAGTGATGGCAAATTGCGCCTGAGTAATCCGGCGGCAGGCAAGATGTGGCAGGCACCGCTGGAACAGTTGGTGGGTAAAGAAGCCAACCTTTCAGAGGTTTTAGAGCATGTGAAAGGATTTTTCTGCAACGATCGCAACGCTAAACTCTGGCCGAAGATTAAAGCCCGCCTCCTGTCGACTTTTCATGAGCGGCGGGTGCGCTCTGGACGCCTGAAACGTACGGATCGCAGTCTGATTGATTATACATTGCTACCTTTGCCGGATGGGGCAACCATGATCAGCTTTCTGGATGCAACAGCAGTGGCTAATGTCGAGCGCGCCCTGATTGAGCGCAACGAGGCTCTGGAAAAAGCTGACCGCGTTAAAAGTGAATTTATTGCGCATGTTTCTTATGAATTGCGTACGCCATTAACGGCGATCATGGGCTTTTCCGAGTTGTTGCAGCAGCCTGATACCGGCGCACTCACCATCAAACAAAAAGAGTATGTCCAGCATATCAGTCACGCAACAGTACAGTTGCAGCGGTTGATTGATAATCTGCTGGATTTGGCGTCTATTGAGGCGGGGTATATATCGCTTAATAAAAAACCCACCGCTGTCAAACCGTTGCTTGACGCGGAAATAGAGTTTCTGCAGGAACGCCTTACCGCAAAACAATTGAATATATCAGTCAACTGCCCAGATCATGTTGGCGAAGTGAATCTTGATGCCCAACGCTTCAGGCAGATTCTGGCGAATATTCTCAGCAACAGTATTAAATTCACACCCAAAGGTGGCAGCGTTCAGGTATCAGCCAGCCGAGACACAGCGAAGCTTTATATTACCATCAAGGATACAGGTGTTGGCATTCCGCTTGAGGATCAGCAGCGCCTGTTTCACAAGTTTGAACGGGCTGGAAATACCACGCGGTTTGGGAGTGGCAGTGGCCTTGGCCTGGCTCTGGTGAAACAGTATGTTGACCTGCATCACGGCAGCGTACAACTGGAATCAGCTCCTGGTAAGGG